>JBQCFV010000229.1:0-10397 GCA_051958695.1 Chitinophaga sp.
CAAACTAAAATAACACACCCCCGCAAAAAAAGAAACCAGACAGTCAACCCGCAAAATAGGTATTCCCATTAACAAAATCCCCTCGCGCCGCTTTGCAGTCGTTAACAAAAAAAGAAACCCATGTTCTTCGCGAAAAAAAAAGAATGCCCGGCTGCGAAGCCAGGCATTCAAAATATCTTGCAGTAGTTGCGGGTCGGTTACCTTGCTGCGAGTTGCACTTTTTGTTGCAGCTCGATCACGCTGTCGCGGAAACTGTTGTCGGTATCCATCAGGTCTTTTACGGTCTGGCAGGAGTGGATCACGGTGGTGTGGTCCCTGCCGCCAAAATGTTCGCCGATGGTCTTAAGTGAATTTTTGGTGAAGCTCTTTGCCAGGTACATCGTGATCTGCCGGGCCTGCACGATCTCGCGCTTGCGTGTTTTCTGCAACAATTTGTCGTAGGCCACATCAAAATATTCTCAGACCATTTTCTGGATGCTTTCGATGGTGATCTCTTTGGAGGAGGTTTTGACGAAAGACTTCAGCACGCGCTTGGCAAGCTCGAGGTCGATTTCTTTCCGGTTGAGGGAGGATTGCGCCAGCAGCGAGATCAGCGCGCCTTCCAGCTCGCGTACGTTGCTCTGGATGTTGTAGGCCACGTATTTCACGACTTCTTTCGGCATTTCGAGACCGTCGTTGCGCATCTTCATTTCAAGGATCTCCATGCGCGTTTCAAAGTCCGGCAGCTGGATATCAGCGCTCAGGCCCCAGCGGAAGCGGCTCAGCAGTCTTTCCTGCACGCCGTCCAGGTCTTTGGGCGGTTTGTCCGATGTAAGTATCAGCTGTTTGCCGCTCTGGTGAAGATGGTTGAAAATGGCGAAGAAAGCGTCCTGCGATTTTTCGGCGCGGGCGAAGAACTGTATGTCGTCCACGATCAGCACGTCTATCAGCTGGTAGAAGTGTATGAAGTCGTTGATAATATTATTCTTCGAGTGATCGATGAACTGGTTGATGAACTTTTCGGCGCTCACATACAGCACGGCCTTGTTGGGCGCCTGTCTTTTCACTTCGTTGCCGATGGCCTGCGCCAGGTGCGTTTTGCCCAGGCCCACACCGCCGTAGATCACGAGGGGGTTGAAGGAGGTGCCGCCTGGTTTGTCGGACACGGTTTTGCCCGCCCGGCGCGCCACGCGGTTGCAATCGCCTTCTATAAAGGATTCAAAGGTGTAATTGTGATTCAGCTGGGAATCGATCTGCACGCGTTTGATGCCCGGTATCACGAACGGGTTCTTCACCGGGTTTTGTATCGTTAACGGGAAATCAACCTCACTGTCCTTCTGGGGCTTCGTGAACTGCGTTGGCATATTCACGGTCTTAGGGTGCTGATGCGGCGTGCCGTTCTCGACCACGATCCGGTATTCCAGCCTTGCTTCTTTACCGAGTTCCCGCTTGATGGTTTTTCCTAACAGGCCCACATAATGTTCTTCAAGATATTCGTAGAAAAACTGGCTCGGTACCTGGATCGTTAAAACATTGTTCTCAAGCTTGACGGGTTTAATCGGTTCAAACCATGTTTTAAATGGCTGCCACTCCACAATATCCCTGATTATATTCAGACACCTTTCCCAAACTTGTTCGCAAGTTTTATTCATTTAGCAAAAAATAATTAAGTCGTGTTATTAATTTGGGTGTTCTCGAATACAAATTCTTCAATGCGGGCAGTTGAAGAACTTTTTTGACAGGACGACGAATATCTGTAGAAAATGTTGAAAAAAAAAATTTATCTGGCCTTGTTTTATTTCCAACGATTACAGAATGTTCATACACTGTTTATTCAAGTTTTATCGGCTAAAACACCCGTTTAGCCTGCAATTCCATTACAACGAAAAGTGTTAAACCGTACAAGCATGATTAACAAGTAATTTGTAAAAGTGTTTACTCGTTTACATAAAATTGCCGGCATATCCGGTAAAATACCATTGCCTGATTTCGCTTATCATTTTGCAAACCCGCGGGTACTCAGTTGGCTCTCTTGCGACTCACTTTTTTAGGTAACTGCTTTCTCGTTATTCTCAAATTCCATGCAAATTTATAGTTTGCTTCGCAATAATTGCGAATAACTTGTGCAAAAGTAATTAAGCGGCACTGTACTGAAAAACTTATCTTTGGCGGAACTGAAATTTTAAATTTGTTTTTATGAGTTTTGAAATTACCGGAAAGCTGGTAGTGAAGTACAATACGGTTCAGCGCAGCGAATCATTCAAGACCCGTGTGTTCGTTATAGAGATGTCTGATGATATCAACGGCCGTGTGATCACGAATTATATCAAGTTCCAGTCAGTGCAGGACCGTACCAGCATTGTTGACCGTCACAATGAAGGGGAAATGGTTAAAGTTTATTTTAATATAAAAGGCACGCGTTGGGAAAAAGAAGGTAAAGTGAATTACATCACCAACCTCGACGCATGGCGTATCGAAAGCATGATGCAGGCCCAGCCCGGCGCCGACCGCATGCCCGACTACAACACCTCGCAGGAAGCCCCCTTCTCCCAGCAGCAGGGCGGCGGCAGCACCGGCGACGATCTGCCCTTCTAACCACTGGTCAATCTTATTATACTGCAAAGGCCCCCGCAAAGGGCCTTTTGCCGTTTTATGCCGTATCTTTGACGCCAGTTTTAGGATAAATACCTAACCGCGCATGATACAACAGATCTCTCTCAAGCTGCTTCCCCACGAAGCCGGCCAGCACAAAGCCGTCGCAAAGCACGCAGCCGCCTCGCTGGGCGTGAAGCCGGCGGACGTTTCCGGCTTCAACCTTCTCAAACGTTCCATAGACGCACGCTCCCGGCAGGTATACTTCGTCCTTACGCTGGAAGTGTTCGTCAAAGAGCCTTTCCGCCCCCGCGCCTCGCCCCTCTTTCATTATGACCCCGTAAAACCGGAAGCAGAAAGGGTGATCGTAATAGGAGCCGGGCCTGCAGGGCTTTTCGCGGCATTACGATTGATAGAGCTCGGCCTGCGGCCGCTTGTACTGGAAAGAGGAAAAGACGTACGCGCCCGCCGCCGCGATCTTGCCGCCCTCAACAAAACGGGCGTCGTAAACCCGGAATCCAATTACTGTTTTGGCGAAGGCGGCGCCGGCACGTATTCTGACGGCAAGCTCTACACCCGCTCCAACAAACGGGGAAACATCAACCGCATCCTGCACATCTTCCAGCAATTCGGCGCGGACGATAATATTCTTACGGACGCGCATCCGCATATCGGCACCAACAAGCTCCCGCACATCATCACCGCCATGCGCGAACAGGTGATCCAAAGCGGGGGAGAAGTGATATTCGAACAGAAGGTCACGGACTTCCTGCTGCGCGACGGGCAGATCAACGGCGTAAAGACCGCCACCGGCGATACATGGGAGGCCAGGCACGTGATCCTCGCCACCGGCCACTCCGCGCGGGACATCTTCCGGCTGCTGCGGGACAAACATATCCTGATCGAAGCAAAGCCCTTTGCGCTCGGCGTGCGGGTGGAACATCCGCAGTCGCTGATAGACAGCGCGCAGTACCATTGCAGCCTGCGCGGCGATTATCTGCCGCCCGCCAGCTACAGCCTCGTGGAACAGGTGAACGGCCGCGGCGTATTTTCCTTCTGCATGTGCCCCGGCGGCATCATCGCGCCCGCGGCCACTTCGCCGGGCGAGCTGGTGGTGAACGGCTGGAGCCCTTCCAAACGCAACAACCCTTATGCGAACTCGGGCATGGTGGTAACGGTGGACGAAAGCGACTTCGCGCCCTTCGCCGCCGAAGGCAGTCTTGCCGCGATGCATTACCAGCAGTCCGTGGAAAAGGACGCCTACGAGGCCGGCGGCGGCAATTTTGTAGCGCCCGCGCAACGCATGACGGATTTTGTAAAAGGAAAAGTTTCTTCCACGCTGCCGGACTGCTCCTACATTCCCGGCCTCAACAGCGTGAACCTCCGCGAAGTGTTGCCCGCTGCCGTACATTCCAGGCTGGGCGAAGCTTTCAAGGCGTTCGGCAAAAAAATAAGAGGATATTATACGGAAGACGCGGTATTGGTGGCCACCGAATCGCGCACATCCTCCCCCGTGCGCATCCCGCGGGAAGACGGCACATTAATGCATCCCCAGGTAAAAGGACTGTACCCCTGCGGCGAAGGCGCGGGCTACGCCGGCGGCATCGTATCCGCCGCGATGGACGGAGAGCGTGTGGCGGAAGCCATCGCGGGCGTTCGTATATAGCAACCGCCTGTTGGTGTATTGCCAGGAATTTTTCATCTCAATTCCTTGGCCCCGTTGGGGATAACCTGTAATTTAACATCGTCAATCATTGTTATGAACGTACTGGACCTGCAACATCTCAAAAAACATTACGCTACCCACAAAGCAGTGGACGATATCAGCTTCTCCATCCCCAAAGGCAGCATCTTCGGACTGCTGGGCCCTAACGGCGCGGGAAAGACCACGCTGCTGCGCATGATCACGGGCATCTTTTACCCGGACGCGGGCGAGATATTTTTTGACGGCAAACGTTTCGACCCCGCGCGCGACGTGCAATACATCGGTTATATGCCGGAAGAGCGCGGTCTGTATAAAAAGATGAAAGTAGGCGAGCAGGCGCTGTACCTCGCGCAGCTGAAAGGTCTTGGCAAAAAGGACGCGCAGGGCAAGATCGACTACTGGTTCAAAAAATTCGACATGTCGTCCTGGACCCATAAAAAGGTCGAAGAGCTGAGCAAAGGCATGCAGCAAAAGGTACAGTTCATTTCCACCATCATGCACCATCCCAAGCTGCTGATACTCGATGAACCCTTCTCCGGCCTCGATCCCATCAACTCAAAACTGATACAGGACGAAATATTCGAAATGGCCAGGAACGGCACTACTATTATATTTTCCACCCACCGTATGGAGCAGGTGGAAGAGATCTGCGACCACATCGTGCTGGTGAACAAAGGCCGCAAAATACTCGACGGGCCGGTAAAGCAGATCAAGCAGGACTTCAAGCAGCACCTGTTCTACATCGGCCTCGAGCAGCAGCCCAACCCCGCCCAGATGGCCACCTATCATTTCACGATCGTGCAGAACCACGACAAGGCCTATACGGTAAAGCTGAACGAGTTCAGCCAGACGAATGACATTTTGTCCCACTTTATTCACCAGGGCATACAGGTGAATTATTTCCGGGAAATACTGCCCACCATCAACGAAGTTTTCATCTCCCAGGTGAGAACGACCGATATGGCGAACTGATCCCTCACATTTAACCGCATTCCCGAAGAACATACAATCCTGCCACCATGAACAAGATCTGGATCATCATCAAAAGAGAATATCTCACCCGCGTAAAGTAAAAATCCTTCATCGTCACCACCCTGCTGCTGCCGCTGCTGTTCGTGGCCATGATGGTGGTGCCTATTCTCATCGCGCAGTCCGGCGACAGCGAAAGAGTAGCCGTGGCGGACGAAAGCGGTCTGTTCGAAAGCAAAATTTCAGATGATGGCGATGTGCATTACAAATTCGTGGAAGGGAATATCGACACCTTAAAAAATACCTATCTCGCAGAAGGGTACACCGGTCTGCTGCATATCCCCAAAATGGACGTGAACCGCCCGCCGAGTATTATTTATTACAGCAAGGGACAGATGGGCATCACGCTGAAAGGGAGCATGGAAAAGAAGCTGGAGAATGTGATAGAGGATAAACGCATGGAGCTGGCGGGGATCGATAAATCAAAGCTGGAAGACATCCGGGTGGATATCGACATCGTGAATCTTGCCGGGAAGGAAGGCCGCAGGGGCAGCGCGGGTTTTGCTTCCGCGATCGGCTGGGGCTGCGGGTTCCTGATCTATATCGTTTTGCTCGTGTTCGGCATGATGGTAATGCGCGGCGTGATGGAAGAAAAAATGAACCGCATCGCCGAAGTGGTGATCTCCAGCGTGAAACCTTTCCAGCTGATGATGGGTAAGATCATCGGTATTGCCTGCGTGGGCCTCACGCAATTCCTGATCTGGATCGTGCTGATCGTGGGGCTGTACTGGATCGTGCTGCTGACCATGGGCCCCGATATGGCCAATAACGCGATGGCAAACTCCCCTGGCGCCGCGGCTTCCGGCAAGGCCACCGAACAGGCGATCATGGAAATGACAAAAATGGCCGGCACCGCCAACTGGCCGCTGCTCATCGGTTGTTTTATATTTTATTTTCTCGGCGGGTACCTGTTTTACGCCGCGCTGTTCGCCGCGGTGGGCAGCCTCGTGAATGAGGACCCGAACGATGCGCAGTCGCTGACCTTCCCGATCACGCTGCCGATCATCTTTTCCATTATCATCATGATGTCTGCCGTTACCAAGCCGCATAGCGCGCTGGCGGTATGGGGAAGCATCATACCTTTTTCGTCGCCGATCGGCCTGATGGCGCGGCTGCCGTACGGTGTGCCGGGCACGGTGCCTTACTGGCAGCTGGGTTTGTCGATGGCCTTGCTGGTAGCGGGTTTTATCGGTACTACCTGGGTGGCGGCGAAAATTTACCGCACGGGTATTTTGCTGTATGGTAAAAAGGTGACGCTGAAGGAAGTGGGGAAATGGCTGGTGCGGAGAAGCTGATCTTTCTGATGGAGAATATTTTCAAACCTGCAATGGCGGTGGCTGTTGCGGGTTTTTTATCTTGAAGGAGGATGCCGGGAGCTGCTTGCAGGATTTCTTACAGATAGTATGTTTGCAGTATTGTGAGTTGCAGGTTGCAGGACACGTCCGCAGGGATTACGTTTGGGAGAAACGCCCCGCGTCATTGTATCGGTAATCCTGCGGCTATTGCAGGTTTTATATGGAAGAAGCAATCCCTCCAAGCCGCTTGCACGTCTCTTCAAATTCCTCCCAAATATTCCGCAACACTTCCGCCGCCGGTTTGATTTCATGAATCAGCGCGCTCACCTGCCCGATCTCCAGCTCGCCTTCCGCAAGATCGCCTTCGAACATGCCGCGTTTGGAGCGGCCGCGGCCTAAAAGGATATTCAGTTCTTCCTGTCCCGCGCCTTCCTGCTCCGCTTTCTGCACCGCTTCAAAAAACGCGTTGCGCAGCAACCGCACCGGCGTGAGCTGTTTCAGCGACAACATCGTATCGCCTTCACCGGCTTTTACAACGGCCTCCTTAAACGATGCATGCGACGATGCCTCCGGCGTAGCTACAAAACGGCTGCCCACCTGCACGCCGGATGCACCCAGCGCGAAAGCCGCGGCCATAGCTCTTCCCGAGCCAATGCCGCCCGCTGCTATCACGGGTATCGTTACCGCGTCCGCTACAGCGGGAGTCAGCACCATCGTGGTGGTTTCTTCGCGGCCGTTGTGCCCGCCCGCTTCAAAACCTTCGGCCACTACGGCGTCCACACCGGCCTGCTGGCTTTTTACGGCGAACTTCGAGCTGGACACCACATGCACCACCGTCACGCCTTTTTCCTTCAGCACGGGCGTCCACGTTTTGGGATTGCCCGCGGAGGTGAACACCACCTTTACGCCTTCTTCGAGGATGATCTCGATATGTTTTTCAATGTCAGGGTAAAGCAGCGGTACGTTCACGCCAAAGGTACGGCCGGTGGCCTGTTTGCACTTGCGGATGTGTTCACGCAGCTGGTCGGGGTACATGCTGCCGGAACCGATCAGCCCCAGCCCGCCCGCATTGCTGACGGCGCTGGCCAAACGCCAGCCGCTGGCCCAGATCATGCCGGCCTGCACGATGGGATAGTCGGTGTTGAATAATTTTGTGATGGGATTGCTGAATGCCGCCATGTGTCGCGTGATTGGTTACAGGCTGGCAATTTAACGATAAAACCGTTACCCCAGGTCTATCTCCGTATTGTCGCCGATATTGAGGCTCTGGCTCAGCCCGCGGATGTTGGCGTCGCTGCCGATGAGCGAGGATTTTAGCACTACCTCGTACAGGTTGCTGAACGAGCCGATGATGGAATCTTTGACGATGGAGTAGCTGATCACCGTGTTGTCGCCGATGGCTACATTGGGCCCGATAATGCTGTTTTTGATATTACAGCCTTCACCGATGCTGACGGGAGGGATGATGATCGTATTCTCATACGGCAGCACGGGGCTGGCGGAGAGCTTGTATTTTTTCAGCAGGATGGCGTTGGTTTCGAGCAGGGTTTCCTTGCGGCCGCAGTCGAACCAGTTGTTTACCTTGAAGGCGTTAAAACGCACGCCGTGGCGGATCATGCATTCCAGCGCATCGGTGAGCTGAAATTCATCATGCGAGCGTACCTGCAGGCGGATATTGTCTTCCAGGCACTGGTACAGCTGCTCCGTTTCCCTGATCTTGTACATACCCACCAGCGCCAGGTTCGATTTCGGGATCTGCGGCTTCTCCACTACCCGCGTAATGGTGTGCTGCTCGTTGATCTCGGCCACGCCGAAGTTACGCGGGTCGTCCACCTTCTTCACGCCCAGCACGGAATGCGGCGAACTGATCACTTCCCTGAAATCGCCTTCCACGATAGTGTCGCCCAGCACGATCAGCACTTCGTCGCCCGCTACTACCTCGCGGGTGAGCAGAATGGCGTGGCCCGTGCCTTCGCGCGAATTTTGCTGCACGAAGTGGGTGGTAAGGTCAGGGTATTTTTTTTCTACGTAATGCTGGATCTTTTCACCAAGATAACCCACCACGAACACAAACTCGCGGATACCGGCCTCTACCAGCTGGTCCACGATGATGCTCAGGATCGTTCTGCCTGCCAGTGGTATCAATGCCTTGGGTTGCGTATATGTATGGGGGCGCAGTTTGGTGCCCGCGCCGGCCACTGGAATAATTGCCTTCATGTAACAGTTTTGGAGTGTATGGCTCATTGCTTGCGATAAACCGGCCTCACTGCATAATGGCGGCAAATTACTGAAACAATCCCTAAAAAGGAATTAGGAATTGTCAATCGCTTATAAGCATTATGAATAATATTTATATTAGCAAAGCGGACTTTTCATCAATTCCAAGTTTATAATTACCCGGAAGAAGATTAATTTTGCGTCTTAAATTTTCCTTCACCATGCAAAGAGACCAGCAGATATTTGATATCATTGGCCAGGAACTGGAAAGACAGCGTCATGGCATTGAACTGATCGCTTCGGAGAACTTTACGAGCCTCCAGGTGATGCAGGCCATGGGCAATGTAATGACCAACAAATACGCAGAGGGTTACCCCGGCCGCCGTTATTATGGCGGTTGCGAAGTGGTAGACCTGAGCGAGCAGCTGGCTATCGACCGCGCGAAGCAGATCTTCGGCGCCGAATATGCCAACGTTCAGCCTCACTCCGGCGCGCAGGCCAACGCAGCGGTTCTGCTGGCCATCCTGCAGCCGGGCGACAAGATCCTCGGCCTGGACCTCAGCATGGGCGGGCACCTTACACACGGCTCCCCAGTTAACTTCTCCGGGAAACTTTACCAGGCGCTGTTTTACGGCGTAAATAAAGAGACCGGCCTCGTGGAATACGATAAAATGGAAGCGGTAGCCCTGCAGGAAAAACCGAAAGTGATCATCTGCGGCGCCTCAGCCTACAGCCGCGACTGGGATTATAAACGCATCCGCGAGATCGCGGACAAGATCGGCGCTTTCGTAATGGCCGACATCGCGCATCCCGCCGGCCTTATCGCCAAAGGACTGCTCAATTCGCCTTTCGAGCATTGTCATTTCGTAACTACCACCACGCATAAAACGCTCCGCGGCCCCCGCGGCGGTATGATCCTGATGGGCAAGGATTTTGAGAACCCCTTCGGTCTCAAAACCCCCAAAGGCGAGATCCGCATGATGAGCAACCTGATAGACATGGCCGTGTTCCCCGGCATCCAGGGCGGTCCGCTCGAACATGTGATCGCCGCCAAAGCGGTATCGTTCTTCGAGATACTCACCGACGAGTACGACGCTTACGCCCGCCAGGTGATCCGCAACGCGCAGGCCATGGCCCGTGCTTACGTGGAAAAAGGCTACCAGATCATTTCCGGCGGTACGGACAACCACCTGATGCTGATCGACCTGCGCAACAAAAACATCTCCGGTAAAAAAGCCGAGCAGATACTCGTAAAGGCAGACATCACCGTGAACAAGAACATGGTGCCTTACGACGATAAATCGCCCTTCATCACCTCCGGTATCCGTGTAGGCGTACCCGCAGTAACCACCCGCGGCCTGAAGGAAGAGCATATGCCGCAGATCGTTGACTGGATGGACAAGCTGATCATGGATGCGGACAACGAGACCCTGATCGCGAAGGTCCGCGGCGAGGTGAACGAGTTTATGAAACAATTCCCGCTCTACCCCGAGCTGAAATAAAAGTTTAGAGGTTTGTAAAGAAAAGAGGCCGTCTCGATGAGATGGCCTCTTGTTTTTTGGCGCCCCTCAAAACCTATT
>JBQCFV010000230.1:0-10007 GCA_051958695.1 Chitinophaga sp.
GCTGGAAATATTTGTCGCCAACGCCTACTTCCCGGTGTTCCGCCATGTCCTGCACGCGCACGAAATCCTTTACTTCCGGCATGTCTTTTTTTAGCAGGGGCCCCAGGGGCGGATAGGTTTCGCAATCGGTGAAAACAAGCTCCGGCCCTTTGTACAGCTGCGTGGTTATGCGGAAAATGTGATCCGCCTGGTGATGGAAGTTTTCATAGCTATGCTCGAACCTGACGAAATTGACGATCAGGAGAAAGGCTGCGGTAGCCACTGCAAGACCGGTGATATTAAGAAAAGCGTAGAGCTTGTCTTTCCACAAGTTGCGCCAGGCCAGTTTGAAATAGTTTTTCAGCATGTTTCAACAGGATACAAGAATGCTGCCATTGAAGGAGAACGTTTGCAGGGGAGACTTTATGTATTTAAAATTTAATTAAACTGTCCGCATGCGGACAAACGGGGTACGGGAACGAACATTTGCCTGCTTTCGGGATAAGGTGCCTGCGCCGCCGCTCCTCAGCTGTACCTGTTTTTGGTCGGCGGTTTGTTTTCCGCCTGGCCGCTGGGAACAAAATAAAGCCAGCAGAAACCAATAAGAAAAAGAATAAGGGAACCTACAAAGGCAGGCCAGGCAATATCCGTGTGTTTGCCAAGCGCGTTATTGAGCGCGGTGTACAATAGCCATATCTGTATGCTGACGTTGAATACCAGCACGCATATCAGCGCGGATAGCAGCGTGTTCGGTTTATTGGGATGCGCTTTGCTTTGCGCTTCTCTGAAATTGCTCATGATGTGGCAGCTTTTACATAAATGGTTTCTTCTTTGATCACTACTTCGAGCGCGGGCAATGGGCGCGGTGGCGGCCCGGCAAGCGGCTCGCCCGTCAGCGCGTCGAAAAACCCGTTGTGGCAGGGGCATTCTATCTGCCCGCTTCCCGGCCGGTAATATACGGCGCAGGAAAGATGCGTGCATTTTTGCTCATACGCCCGCCATTCACCGCTTTCAAGATGGATCAGTATATAGGGGATGGAGCTTCCTTTCAGTACAAAAGCATACGTGCCGCCAATGGGGACCTCGCTTTTTTTGCATACCGCGTGTTCGCCTTTTATTTCTTCCCCCGGCGCAAATTCCGCTTTAAGCGCAACGAGACCGCTGCCCGCGGCCAGCCCGCCGGATACGAGACACAAATAACGCGCAAAGTCGCGGCGGCTGATGGCAGTGGATGCCGTGCGTTCGATCGGGAAGTCTTTTTGCCAGTGTGGGATGTTGGTTTCGTCTGCCATGATCTGTAACGGTTAATGTACTTTTAAATGGGTACTTCCTTTCGGCATCATGATATTGACCCGCGTGGTCACGGTTTGCTGGCCGAAGATGAAAGTATTGACGGGCGTGCTGTTCGGGCGCATGCGGGCGATTTCCTCGCGTGTGCCGTAATAAAGCGCCTGGCTGGGGCATACGGTGGCGCACATGGGTTTTTTGCCCGCGCTGGTGCGGTCGTAGCAAAGATTGCATTTCATCATCAGATCGTAGCTCTCCATCTTTTTCGGCACGCCGAAGGGACAGGCCATCACGCAGTTGGAGCAGCCGATGCAGCGGGCCGTATTGGCGCTATGCACCACGCCGAAATCGTCTTTGCTGATCGCGTCCGCGGGGCAGACTTTCGCGCACACCGGGTCGTCGCAATGCATGCACACCTGCACGGTGGTCTGGATAGTGGTGGACCGTTCCACATAGTTTACATGGATCATGCTCTCGTGCCCGTTGGTCTCGCATTCGGCGCAAGCCATTTCGCAGGCCCGGCAGCCGATGCAGCGCTGCATGTCCACGAAAAATTCCATGTTGGTTTTGTAGGCTGTTGTTTCCATTGCTTGCTGTTTATGGTTATGCGCTGTCCCAGGCGTGCGCCTGCGATGCGTCGCTGATAATTCCTAAAGGCTCGAGCCGGCATGCGCAGACCTTGAACTCCGGTATTTTTGACACCGGGTCGAGCGTACCGGGCGTAAGCTGGTTCGCCGATTTTTTCCCCGGCCAGTGGTAGGGGATAAACACGGTGTCCTTGCGGATGGTCTCTACGATATTCGCCGGAAATTCCGCCGCTCCGCGGCGCGTGGTTACGCGTACCAGCTCGCGTTGCCGGATGTTGTACCTGGCTGCCAGCTCGGGGTGGATCTCCACCAGCGGTTCCGGGTACAGGTTCACCAGCTTGCCGATGCGCCGGGTTTGCGTGCCGCTCAGGTATTGCGATACAACGCGGCCGGTAGTCAGCACTACGGGGTACTCGTCGTCGGTCACTTCCCCCGGCGGGCGATAGCTCACCGGCACAAAATGCGCTTTGCCGTCGGGCGTATGAAATTTCCGGTCTTCCCAGAGGCGCGGCGTACCGGGGTGTTCTTCACTTGGACAGGGCCAGAAAACGCCCATCTGCTCTTCTATCTTTTTATAGGTAATACCGTAATAGTCTGCGGTGCCGCCTTTGGAGGCCACGCGTAATTCATTGAAAATGGCTTCGCTGTCGGCGTAATTGAATTTATCCCCTGCGCCAAGGCGGCGGGCGATCTCGAGAATGATATCGGTGTCGCGGCGGGCGTTACCGGGCGGGTCTACCGCTCTTTGGATGCGCACTACGCGGCCTTCGGCGGTGGTTACTGTCCCTTCTTCTTCTTCATGGAGCGAGCCGGCCATTACAATGTCCGCATGCCGAGCGGTTTCGTTGAGGAAGAAGTCGATGCATACATAGAACTCGAGCTTTTCAAGCGCTTCCCGCACATAATTATTATTGGGGAGAGACACCAGCGGGTTGAAGCAGATAGAGAGCAGCCCCTTCACTTCGCCGCGATGGATGGCCTCGATCAGCTCCCATGCCGTGAGCCCTTTGCCGGGCATATCGGCTTCATTGATGCCCCATACCTCTGCGATGTATTTACGGTGTTCGGGGTTCGTGATGTCGCGGTTGCCGGGCAGCTGATCGCATTTGTGGCCATGCTCGCGGCCGCCCTGCCCGTTGCCCTGGCCGGTGATGGTGCCGTAGCCGCAATAGGGGCGGCCGATGCGGCCCGTGGCCAGCACGAGGTTGATACAGGCCGATACGTTCTCGACGCCTTTGGAATGATGCTCTATGCCGCGCGCATGCAGCAGGAAGCTCGTTTTAGCGCGTCCCCACAACTCCGCCGCGGCAATGATCTTTTCGGGCGCGATGCCGGTTACTGAAGAAGCCCATTCGATGGTGTGGTCTTTCACTGCTTCCAGCGCGGAATCGAAGCCGGAGGTATGCTCGCGTATAAAATCATGATCGAGCAGATCGTGATCGGCAAGGTATTTCAGCATTGCGCCGTATAGCGCGGAATCCGTGCCGGGCTTGATGTCCAGGTGAATGTCGGCAGTGCGTGCGAGCGGTATGATGCGCGGGTCGATCACGATCAGTTTGGCCCCGTTGTCGCGCGCTCTCCATATCCAATGCGTAAGGGTGGGGAAGGTTTCGCTTACATTGGCGCCGGTAACGATGATAACTTCCGCATGTTCCAGGTCGGCGTAAGTGTTAGAGGCCCGGTCGACGCCGAAAGCCTTTTTATTCCCCGCGCCGGCGCTTACCATACAGAGGCGGCCGTTGTAATCGAGGTTGGCGGTCTTTACGGCTACACGCGCAAACTTCCCCATCAGGTAACTTTTCTCATTGGTGAGCGATACGCCGGAGAGAATAGAAAAAGCGTCGTTACCGTATTGCGACTGGATACGTTTTATCTCGGCCACCGTTCTGTCCATGGCCTTTTCCCAGGTAGTGGCCTTGAAACCTTCGCCTTCGATCCTTTCCAGCGGATCGAGGAGACGGTCGGGGTGATTGTCCTGCAGGTAACGCTGTACGCCTTTAGGGCAGAGCCGCCCTTCATTGAAAGGAAATTCCATCCAGGGCTCGAAGCCGACCACTTTATTGTTTTTGACGAGGAGCTGGATGCCGCACTGCATGCCGCAGAAGCAGCAATGGGTCTTCACCGACCTGTCCGGTTCGTCGCGGCCGATATATCCCTCTTTGGGCGCGTAATTGAGATGCGGCCCATACTGTTCGATGATCTTGTCCGGCGGTACCGGTAATTTAGCCATATGCTTCCTTTTTATCAGGTCCCGTTAACCGAAGAACGACCCGCTTTCCCGTCTTGCTTCGAGATGCGCTTTCGCCAGCAGCGACCGCTTTCCTTCCGGGCTATAGTCCAGGTGGGAGGTGCCGTCTTCGCGGGTGAAATCGAATCCCAGTTCTTTCGTAACGGTTTTAAGGTCGTCTATATGCAATTGCGTGGTAAAAGCCTGGTGGGTGTGAGGGCAAACGGCCATGCCCCGTTTCTCGCCTTCCTTCCTGTAAACATGCACGCCGATCTGCGCAGGGCGCTGGATGATATGGAAGAATTTGCCGAAAGGTATCCAGATAAGGAAGATGATGACGGAAATGGCATGCGTGACCGCCATAAAATCGTAGGCAAAACCTTTCAGGAAAGCATAGCTGTAATTCAGCCCGAGCCCGGTGACGGATACGATGATCAGCAGGAGCAGGGGCAGGAGATCGCCTTCGAAAGTCTGCGTGGCGATAAGGCCCGCATTGGTAAGGCGGCGTATGAAGAAAATGACGCATCCCGCGATCACCAGCCAGGAGCATCAGGTAAGCGCATGAAATATGATAAAGGCCAGCGGACTGTCGAGCTCAAAATTCATCACCTTGAACCCGAAAAAGTTGGCCTCGTACAGCTTGATGGTATTGGGGTCCGTTGCCGTCGAAGGATCTAATGTGAAATGTATCCAGCCGAGCGTGAGCGGAACCGTGATGGCGAAGGCCGCGATACAGCCGGTGGCGAGCATGAAGTGCGCGAACCAGCGTTTTTTGCCGCGGGGGAAAATAAAGGATTGGAATACAAGGTTGCGGACAGATTCTTTAAACAGCAGAAAAAGATGCGCGAGAAAACTGCCATTGAAGACGAATTGCCCGGTACGCTTGAAATATATCCAGGTAGGCGGGCGTTGCAGCCAGACCGCGTAGCGGTAAACGCCTCCTGCGAGGGCGAACAGGGTGCCGAAAAGATAGGCGATCAGGGCGGGATCGAAGTTTTGCAGCTTTCGCGATCCGTAGAAGGAGAATGCCACACATAAAACAGTTACGACGACGGCGGCCAGAAACGCTTTTTTGTCAATGGAGATCCGATGTTTCATGCAAGTCCCGGGTTTTGTCTTTTTTCCTGGTAAACGGCAGCTCGAGCAGCAGCCCGATGAAAACGATGATCCAGGTCACGGCACCTAATATAACAAATATTGCCGACAAAGGTTTGATAAAAGTGATTTGCGTGATGGCCGCATAATTGAAGGTACAAACGCCATACATGCCGATCGGGAATACCATCGACCAGTATTGCGGATCGTAGCGGAGCGGCACGCGGGCTATAAAATGGCGGTAGCCGAACATAATAAAAAGCAGCGGCACCCACCAGGTAGCGAAGGCCCAGAAAAATAACGTGAATGCACGCACGAAATAGGCCCATTGCCCAAGTATTTCATGCGCGTTCGCATACATCACCAGCCGGGAGCCCGCGAGCGAGATGATCGCCACTGCGCCCATATTGATCCAGTAGGGCGGGGTGAGCGTTTCCGCCCGCATGCTGATAAAAAGCCAGCGGTAAAATATAAGCCCGATAAACACAAGATAGAACATGCCCCCGATCATATACGTGCATACCGATATAAAAGCAATCAGATAATGGTACGAAGTGCTGTTGGCGATAATGGCCCCCAGCACCGCCACGGATTCCGTGGACACCACGATCAGCAGCCAGGCGCCGCTGATGCTTTGTTCGAAGGAAGGTTTGGGCTCCTTCATGATGTTGACCAGGAAAAATGTATACAGCAGCAAAATCCATAGCACAAAGCCGGCGATCCAGAGAACGTACGCGATGTCATGCCGTTCTAAAATAAGCGCTACCTGGCTGCCGAGCACGTTATTGCCGGCTACCATCGTCAGAAACGTGACGCCGCGGGCATGATGATGCAGATCGTCCCATACCACTTTCGGGTATTTGATGATGCGGGCGGCCAGGATGATCCACAATGCAGCATAGAAGACGACGTTGGCCCATAGCAGGAGGTGAGCGAGGGTACTCCAGCGCCAGAGGAACAGGCCGATGGATACGATGCCGGTGGCCATCACGAGCGCGAAATAGCCAGGGAAGAAGTTCTCCAGGGTGGTGCGTGAAAGCGGCTGGCCAGGGTGCCTTCTGTTTGTGGTCGTATTCATGGGGATGGACGTTTGCCGGGTTTTGGTTTGAAAATAGGGATTTTATCTGATCTTTCACACGGCGCTACAAATAAACTCGAACATTTATGTGTAGAAATTTAAATATGTAAATCTTTTAGATAACGAGGGCTGTTTTAAGAAAGCACTGTATCTATTTCAAAGAATTTTTCCTTTAGCAGGCTCAAAGCAAAAGCCGCACCCGATGCCGCAAATACCGAATAATCAAGCGGAGCTTTGATGCTGATCGAATAAGTCATTGCAAGCCCGAATAAAAGTAACAGCCACCCGGTTAATTTAGCAAACAACTCGGTTTTATAACCGATCAGCAGGCAGAAAGCAAAAACGGTTTCTGCTGCGGTCGCGATTGCGCCGACTATTGGAATAACGGACGGCGGAAACCAGGGGTTAAGGGATTGGGTATAGTGTAGAAATGTCTTCCAGTCGCCCCAGGCGGAAACTTCTTTATACCAGATACCAAACCTGTCTGCGACTGCAGATAACATCCCGGCAGCGATAGAGATCCGCAGGAAGAGCTTTATTATTTTTGTTTTCATGATGAAAAAAATTGGAGATAAAGGTATGAATGCTTTTGGTAACTTTAGGAATGCACGCAGATATCATATCTTATAATGAAGCCCTGTCTCCGGCTGATGCAGCAATTTGCCAGCTGCTTGCCGCGACCATCGACAGCGAACTGGCTGAAGCGGAAAACAAGATCTGGCATGCGCATCCCGTCTGGTTTTTAGAAGGGAACCCGGTTGCCGGTTATCACAAACTAAAGGACAGTGTCCGTTTGATGTTTTGGAGCGGCGCCGGCTTCGGAGAAGATAAACTGAAACCAGGATCGGGTAAATTCAAAGATGCTTCCATTCGTTATACTTCCGCGGACCAGGTTAACCTGGCCGATTTGAAACGATGGTTAAAGAAATCAAGAGAAATTCAATGGGATTATAAAAATATTGTTAAGCGGAAGGGAAGGCTTGAACGGTTAAAGTAGCAAGGTTCCCGGGTCCTGACGTGTATGGGAAACACACAAAATGTGAAAAAAATGAGATTGGAAGAATACCTGCCGGCTGAACAGTTACGTCCATTCGTTAAATCCTACAAGATTATCGAGTTATATGCACAAAGCGTTTCGTTGGACAATTTTTTTCCGGCGACGGAGATTTTAAATGTACAGGAGCGTTTATCGGAAAGTAATGATAGTGTATCGAGAATTGCCATTATTGAAGGGTTCTTGCTTTCCAAACTGATATTTCATCATCCCGACAAACTTGTTTCAGAAGCAATTTCCAGGATAAATGCCGTCAATGGGAATGTAAAAATAAATAACCTGCTGAATGATCTCTATATCAGTAAGGATGCTTTTGAAAAACGCTTCAGAAAGACAGCAGGAGCTACTCCCAAGCAATTTTCCCGAATAGTTAAGATGAACGCTGTAGTCCGCCAAAGAAAAACCGGCGGTTCATTTCCTAAAGTTGTTTTCGATAATGGTTTTTATGACCAGCCGCACTTCAATAAAGATTTCAAGCTCTTTACGGGCCAAACACCGACAGATTTTTTCAAATCAGGCGTATTCTGGTAAATCAATGATTTTTTACAAGGATTGATCTGGCACGTTTCTGAAATTTGCATTGTCTAAATAAAAAATTTCGGAACCGTCAAAAATCAATATGATGAAACAGTTTAGTTTATTGGTTAGAGTGCCCATAACTTACAGCCAGGAACAGGTAAAGCTGGTAACACCCCAATGGGACAAATTACTCGGCGAATGGAAGGATTCAGGTGTGTATGTGCTGAGTTTTGCCTTTCCGGGGGAAAGTTATACCGTATCAGGACCTGAAAAGATCATTAACAAAGAGGCAGTATTATCGAATGACCTGAAAGTTGTAAGCAATCTTGTTATCCAGACCGGAGATATGGAACAGGCGTTGAAACTTGCCGGGGCCTGCCCGGTTCTTTCACACGGCGGGACGGTGGAAGTCAGGGAAATCCCCAAGCCGATAGTGTTGGGTGAATAGGATGGTATTAATATTTGAAAACCGGGCAGGTATTTGATCCTAGGGAAAACGGGTTTAATGGCCTTGATAAATATTTATCGGTAAGGGAAAATATGGGAGCACTGATGAACACCCGGAATGTTCCTCAACCGAAGAAAAGACCCTGGTGGAAAATTTGGTAAAGGATGGCCCTTGGCTGCAATGCTAAACACAAAGCGTCATAAATGGAAAACATCAGGAAGTATTTTGAAGAGTTAACTGATATCCAGGAAAAAGACTGGATAGCCTTTTCTTCTAAATTGATAAAATCATTTCACCCCAAAAAGTCTCTTATCCTCGAACAAGGGAAAACGGAGAAGTATTTATCTTTTATTGAAAAAGGCATTGTAAGATTTAATATCCCGAAAATTGATTACGACTTTACGTTTGCCTTCGCTTTTGAAAATTCCTTTGTAAGCGGCTACGATTCATTTTTAACCCAACAACCGTCGATCTATAACATAGAATCCATTTCGGATTGTACTTTATGGCGGATATCGCATGAAGACTTAAATGCGATTTACCGGCATACCGAAGTGGGGGAAAGGATCGGGAGGAAAATTGCAGAGAATATCTATATCAGGAAAATGAAACGCGAAATTTCGTTGTTGGAAGATAACGCCAAAAAAAGATATTCCGATTTGATTTCAGAACAGCCGCATTTGATACAATATATTCCCCTTAAATATCTGGCGTCATATATCGGGATCAGGCCACAATCGTTGAGCAGGATCCGAAAAGAAATTTCTTAACAAATGTTCATTGATTGGCGGTTGCGAATGGGATAGTTTTGCAATAAAAAGATGAAACCGTTATTTGTTTTGCTTATCGTGTTTTTCATTGCTTTGATTGGTACACGATTATTCAGGCAGGATTTTGATTATAGGCTATCGGGAAAAATTGCATTGGCTGCCATGTTGTTGTTTACTTCGATGGGACATTTTATGTTCACAAAAGGAATGTCGATGATGTTGCCCGGGTTTGTTCCGTTCCGGGTGGAACTTGTTTATTTAACAGGAATTATTGAAATCGCCGCTGCAATAGGGATATTTATTCCGGGTTTGAGGGTAATAACCGGGATACTTTTGATCGCGTTCTTCGTATTAATTCTTCCCGCCAATATTTATGCAGCTGTCAAAAACCTGAATTATGAGACCGGGGCTTTAAATGGAAATGGGATTGCTTATTTGTGGTTTCGTATTCCTTTTCAATTGTTG
The DNA here is from genome assembly GCA_051958695.1 of Chitinophaga sp. Classification (GTDB taxonomy): domain Bacteria; phylum Bacteroidota; class Bacteroidia; order Chitinophagales; family Chitinophagaceae; genus Chitinophaga. The sequence goes on from JBQCFV010000230.1 coordinate 9,510, forward strand.
CTTATGATATGGACTTATTTTTTTGTTGTGAAATAAGCACTAAAAAAAATGGGACAAATCTATCGTTTTTAGATTTGTCCCAAGTGACCCTGTAGGGACTCAATTTCAAGGCGCTATCTTATTGAATATCAATATTAAAAGAACTTGTGTTAAAGTAAATTAAGGCGATTGGATGAGCGTAGTGTTATTTTTCTACGCGGCTACCATACATCCGTGTCCTTATGGGATTCAATTGTATAATACGTATAGTCGTCCTGCCCTTTGTACCAGCTAAATCTTGCCTGTTTAAACCGATACTTGATAAGATCCTCTTTTATTGCCTCGTACGCCTCTTTGATGTTTTTATTCGCCGCGAACAGCCCGCCTGTAAAGCATATATATGTTGATCTGGCGCCGGTAACCTCAACGTAAACATCTTGCTCCCAAAGTTTATTCGCAGCTTTTTCAGCATATGCTGTTCGGAATAGAGGGAAGCGCCGTTTTTGAAAGGCGATTAGC
>JBQCFV010000231.1:0-4238 GCA_051958695.1 Chitinophaga sp.
AACGCAACGGGAGCTGCGCCGGCTGGACAGTCTCTGGAAACACGGTAAAATAATTGGACGACCCCACTAAGAAATAACAAAAGAAAGTTTATCTTTGGCCTTCTAATCTTTTTAACCTATTCCTACACTGACCAATCTTCCGGTTTCGCCGTGATTTTTACCTTTCCTTCGAAAAACCATAGAAAGTGGAACAAGAAAACGTATTCAATTTAGATCGTAACATGAAGGTGCACAACTTTAATGCAGGTCCTTCTGTATTACCGAATGAAGTGCTGTACAAAGCAAGCAAGGCGCTGATAGACTTTGAAGGCACGGGAATGTCCATCCTTGAAATAGGACATCGCACGGAACCCTTTGTAGCCGTGATGGAAGAAGCACGCAGTCTTGCCCGGGAGCTGATGCAGCTGGAGGACGACTTCGACGTGCTGTTCCTCCACGGGGGCGCTACCACCCAATTCATGCAGGTACCCATGAACCTCCTGGAGAACGGTGACACCGCCGCCTACATCGATACCGGCGTATGGTCCAACAAAGCGATCAAGGAAGCCAAACAATTCGGTTATGTAGATGTTTCCGCCAGCTCCAAAGACAGCAATTACAATCACATCCCCAAGCAGTTCACGGTACCCCAGCAAGCCAGATACCTGCACATCACCACCAACAATACCATTTATGGTACGCAGTGGCAGGAAACCCCGGAAACGGACGTTCCCCTGATCGCAGATATGAGCTCCGACATCCTGAGCCGTCAGATGGATTTTAACCGCTATTCCCTGATATACGCCGGCGTTCAGAAGAACATGGGCGCAGCAGGCGCCACCATGGTGGCCGTACGCAAAAGCATGCTCGGCAAGATAACGCGCAAGATACCGAGCATCATGGACTACAGGCTGCATATCGAGAACAGGTCCATGCTCTATACGCCTCCCGTATTCGCCGTGTATATCTCCATGCTCACCCTCCGCTGGCTCAAAGGCCAGGGCGGCGTAGCGGCGATCGAAAAGATCAACAACAAAAAGGCTGCCCTGCTGTACGACGAGATCGATCATAATCCCCTCTTCCGCGGGAACGTGGTGAAAGAAGACCGCAGCAAAATGAACGTGACCTTTACCATCGATAAGCCGGAGCTGGAGGAAGAGTTCGTGAAATTCTGCAAAAAAGAAGACATCGTTGGCATCAAAGGCCACCGCCTGTCCGGAGGTTTCCGCGCTTCCCTCTATAACGCGCTCCCGCTCGAAAGCGTGGAAGCCATGGTGGAAGCCATGAAGTTCTTCTCGCTGAAGAAAGCCTGAAGCCCGGGTGAATAGCAGCCCATGTTCTAGTACGATGCACTACCAGAGCAATTAATGGCGTCCTGAGGCCCGATGAACAGCACCACATGTTTTTCTTGCGGACCACAATGAAGAACAAAGCCCTGGCTGACGATAATGCCCCGACAAAAGCAGGCGCACATTCCATACCTAAGCATAACAAAATATTATATATACAGACTGCCGCACGAAATGCGGCAGTCTTTTTTATTCCTACCCGCCTTTTCTTATTTTTACCGCTCTTAACAGTAAACCAAAGATCATGGCAATTATCAAACCTTTCCGGGCGTTGCGTCCGCAACCCGCGCTGGCTAAAGATGTAGCTGCAAGGCCGTATGACGTGCTCAACTCCAAGGAAGCCGCCGCCGAAGCCGCAGGCAACCCGAACTCATTCTACCACGTCTCCAAATCCGAGATCGACCTCCCGGAAGGTACCGACATCCATAGCGAGGCCGTTTACAAGAAAGCCGCCGAGAACCTGCAGATCCTTCAGTCCTCCGGCACTCTCTTCCATGAAGATGCTCCCTGCTATTATATCTATAAACTCGTGATGGACGGCCGCGCGCAAACCGGCCTCGTCTGCGTGTCCTCCATAGCCGACTACAACAAAGGCATCATCAAAAAACACGAATTTACCCGTCCCGATAAAGAGCTGGACCGCATTAACCACATCACTGCCACGCGCGCCCAAACCGGCAACGTGTTCCTCGCGTACAACGACGTGCCTGAGATCAACGCCATCATCGATCACTGGCAGGTACACAACAAACCCGCCTACGACTTCATCGCGGACGACGGCATTCAGCATACCATCTGGGTGATCAACGAAGCCGCCACCGGCGACGAGATCACCAGCCTGTTCGCATCCAAAGTGCCCGCCACTTATATTGCGGACGGTCATCACCGCGCGGCATCCGCCGGGCTGGTGCAGAAAGCGTCAGGGGAAGACGTTCATTCGGACGCCAACCTCAACTACTTCCTCACCACCATCTTCCCCGCCAGCCAGCTGGCCATTCTCGACTACAACCGCCTGGTAAAAGACCTGAACGGCCATAGCAAGGCAGACTTCCTGTCACGCCTCGAATACGATTTTATCGTGGAGCCCATCGGTCACCACGAACAAAAACCCTCCGGCCTGCACGAGTTCAGCATGTACCTTGACCATACCTGGTACCGTCTCGTGGCCCGCGAAGGCACCTACACCGCCGACCCCATCGGCATCCTGGACGTGACCATCCTGCAGGACAATGTGCTGGGCAAACACCTCGGCATACAGGACCCGAGGACCGACAAACGCATCGACTTCGTAGGCGGCATACGCGGCCTCGGCGAGCTGGTAAAACGCGTAGACAGCGGTGAAATGGCCGTGGCCTTCGCCCTGTTCCCCGTTACCATCCAGCAATTGTTCGACATTGCGGACAGCGGGAACGTGATGCCGCCCAAGAGCACCTGGTTCGAGCCGAAGCTCCGCGACGGGCTGCTCACCCACCTCATCTGATCTTCCTCCGAAGCGCCCGGCCCGGCCCCTGCGGCGGGTCCGGCGCTTTTTTCTTACATTTACATAAAACGAACCGAACGATGGAATGGCAAAAGGCTGCTAAAAAATGGACCCTTGTGCTGGCGGGCATCCTTTCCGTACAGTGGGTGATCGCCCAGGATAACAGCGATCTGCAAAACACCGCGCGTACCTTTTTGCGCACCGGCGACTATGCGAACGCCATCCTGGTGCTCAACCAGGCCATACAATCCTCACCGGACGATATCGAGCTGAAAAAAGACCTCGCCTTCGCGTATTATCTAAAAGGCGATTATAACAGGGCCTACACGGTCGTGTCCCCGCTGGTAGACGAAAAAGAGGCGGACATCCACCTCTACCAGATCGCCGGCAACATCTACCAAAGCAAGCAGGACTGGAAAGGCGCCGAAAAGCTCTACCAGCGCGGATTACGCAAGTTCCCCAAAAGCGGCGAGCTGCACAACGACTACGGCGACCTGCTGCAGAACATGAAGAATTTCGACGGTGCGCTGCGCTATTGGGTGAAAGGCATCGAGGTAGACCCGAACTTCCCCGGCAATTACTACCACGCCGCCCGCAGCTACCTCTGGACCAACCAGCCCATCTGGGCCATCCTCTACGGCGAAACCTTCATGAACCTCGAAAGCTACACCACCCGCACCGCCGAAATACGCGACATCGTGCTGGAATGTTATAAAAAACTCTTCGACGATCCCGCCATCTTCAACAGCGTACCAACCGAAACGTCCGACAAAAAGAACCGGAAAAATTCCGAAAGCGGGTTCATGGACGCCTACAAAAACATCATGGCCAAACAGGTGAGCGTGATCGCCACCGGCATAGAACCGCAGTCGCTCGTAATGCTGCGCACCCGGTTCCTGCTGGACTGGTACAACTTTTACGCCCTGAAATTCCCGTACGCGCTCTTCGACTTCCAGCGCAAAATGCTGCGGGACGGCATGTTCGAAGCATACAACCAGTGGCTCTTCGGCCCTTCGGCCAATGCCGCGGACTACAAAGCCTGGACATCGCTCCACAAAACCGAATACGACAGCTTCACCAAATGGCAGCGCGACCATCCGCTGAAATTGAAAGACGAACAATTCTACAATACCGGCAAACTGGCAACCATCAAGTAACGCCCGGCCCGCGGGCGCAGCGGGAACATAACAGCATGGCAGGCCGGTTCACACAACAACAAGAATCTAAACCATAGCACTTATGCTGATCTCAAAACACCAGAACATTATCGACAAAGCGGTAAAAGCCAACCACGAAAGAACCTTTTACGCCCAGTACCCCGAGCATCCCAAAGCCTACGGCGAAGAAGCGCCCCTGCAGGGCGAATCCACGTACAAAGAACTGCTGGGCAAACCGTTCTCCCGTCTCAAACAAAAAGTAGCGGAAGGATG
>JBQCFV010000232.1:0-17018 GCA_051958695.1 Chitinophaga sp.
ATCGGCTTGCAGTCGTCCATGGTGTTGAACATCTTTTTGCGGTACTGTTCTGGCAGGTCGGCGGCCTCGTGGGCGTCCCAGCTCCAGATCACCGCTGGAGTGCTGTCTTTGGACTGATGATAATCCACCAGCAGCATTTTACTATCGCCGCAAACGAGGAATTTTTTGGCGGATTGGGCATTTGCGGCGGTCATAAAGAGTAGCATCGCGCAAACGCAGAACATGGTCTTGAATCTCATAGTGTGCTTACGTTTATTGGCCTATGGCCGGCTAAATATAATATTCCGGATTTTGATTTTCGTTATACTTTCCACGAGCGGCGCGAACGTCCGCAAAGGTAACCAAATGTGCGGGGCGCACGTTTTAGCTTATTGTTAAGAAAATGAATGCCCCTGCCGCCGGTTTCCCGCATATTCCATACATTTGGACGCAACACGGGATTTTTATGGAAAGTCTGAAAGTACTGGCGGTAGGAAGTTTCGCCGTGCATGGCACGGCCAGCCTGAAAGCGATGATCAAAGTGCTCGGCTCGCGGGTTTTACCGGTGCCGAGCGTGGTGCTTAGCGGTTTAACGAATATGAAAAGCGTCACGAAGCTGGACGTGCCTTTTGAAAAGCTGCTCACGGAAGTGTTTGAGCTCGCCGTTTACCGGCAGCAAAGGCTTATCCTTTACATTGGTTATCTCGGCAAACCGGAGCAGGCGGACATTCTCGCCGAGCTGACCGGGAGATACCGCGGCAGTATCGAGTGCATCGTGACCGATCCCGTTTGCGGCGACCATGGCAGGATGTACGTTCCGGCCGAGATCGCTGAAAAATGGCCTGCGCTGATCCGCCTCTCCGACATGGTATTCCCCAATCTCTCCGAAATAAAGATCCTCACCGGCCACCACCCCGCCGCGGAGGGCGAACCGGGTACGTTCATCCAACAGTTTACCGGGCTTTACCCCGATGCGGAACTGGTAGTGACCAGCATGCTGCACCATACCGGCGAGATCGGCGTGGAACTGTACGGCGAAGACCGTTTTTCGTTCTATCATCCGTACCTCTCGAGGAATTTCGGCGGTTCGGGCGATACGTTCCTGGCGCTTTTCCTGCGGCATTATTTTTATAACAAACAAACCAAAGCAGCCGCGCTCACGGAAGCAGCCAGGCAAACCGCCGGATATATCGGCCGGTCTATCGCGCTGGATGCGGATGAGCTGGTGATGGAATAGATCACTCCGTCACCACCTCGATCTTCCCCCCATTTTTAAACAGATCGTGCGGCACAAAATAACCGTCGATCGTTTTCCCGTTCACCCTGATAGCTGCCAGCCGCCTGCTTTTGCCGGTTTTGGTAACGGTAAGCGTTTTGCCGGTGGATGTTTTCCATTTCACTTCATCGAACAGCGGTACCGTTACGATGTATTCGGGATCGGTAGCGGAGAAAGTATAAAGACCCAGCGAGCTGAGCACGTACCAGGCGGACATCTCGCCCGCATCGTCCATGCCGCAGAGCGCCAGTCCTTCGTCGCCGATGCCGTACAGGCTATTCAGGATGGTGTCAATGATCTTTTGTGATTTTTCAGGTTTGCCGATAAAATAATATGCGAACGGCGCTTCATGGTCCGGCTGGTTGCCGTGGCAGTACTGGCCGATCATCGTTTCCACGTTCCGCGCGATGTGTTGCGGGTTCCAGGGAAGCGTAAACAGCGAATCGAGCTTTGATTCAAACCCGGCCGGGCCGCCGTAGAGACCGATCAGTCCTTTCATGTCATGCGGCGCGAAGAACGATACCTGCCAGGCGTTCGCCTCGCGGTACATGTATTCGTAATAAGGATATTGCGGATTGAAATTTTTGATCCATTCCCCGTTCTCCAGCCTCCCGCGCATAAACCGGCTGGACGGGTCGAACATGTTCCTGTAATTCTTCGAACGGGCCATCAGGATGCGGTAATTCGCCGTGTCGCCAAGTTTTTTGGCGATCTGCGCCAGCGAATAATCGTCGTAGGAATATTCCAGCGTTTTGGATACACCGGCTTTCGCTTTTGTTTCCACGTGCGGGTTGGGGATATCGGGATCGGAAATATATCCTTTTTCGATGTACTCTTTGATATGCGGGCGCGCACCGCCGGGCACATTCGCGTTCTTCAGGAGTATTTCGTAAGTGCCTTTCACGTCAAAGTCATCGATGCCGCGCAGGTAAGCGCCGGCAATGGAAGAAGCGCCGTGGTCGCCGTGGAAGAACGTGGGGATAAATCCTTTTTTATCGCCTACGTCTTTCATCGATTTGATCACGTCCAGCGTAACGTCGGGGGAAATGAGGCCCAGCAGCACGTCTTTGTTGCGGTACGTGTCCCACAACGAAGGTTCGGTATAATACCTGAAATCCGCTTTGGCTTTTTTGCGTTGGGCGTCTGTATACTCTCCGTTCACATCGCTGCGAAGGGCAGGCCAGAGAAAGGAACGGTAGAGGCAGGAATAGAACATCTGCCGCTGTTTGGGCGTTCCGCCCTTTACTTCTATGGAAGAAAGCAACCGCTCCCAGGTTGCGTTGGCGGCGCTGCGCACCTGCGCGAAGGATTTGCCGCCGATCTCATGGAGCAGGTTTTCTTTTGCATTCTCCACGCTTACAAAAGACAGCCCGATCTTCATTTCCACCGGCCCTTTGCCGCCGTCTGCCAGGTGCACGACCGCGTAGCCGCGGCGTTCGCCTTCGTCTTTTTTCACCAGCTCTTTAACGGGCGTATTCAGCATGGCATAGAAATAAATGCGCTCGCCGGTCTGCTGGTATCCCTGCAGGGCCGTATTGCCCGACTGCTCGATATGCCAGCCGGATACGCGGTTGTTCGCCCTCGCCAGGTCGAACAGGATCTGCCGGTCTTTCGTGTTCTTATATTCGTATTGATGATAGCCGCAACGCAGGGTAGAGGTCAGTTTGACGTTTACGTCGTAATCGTCCAGGTATACCTGGTAAAACCCCGGCGAGGCGCTTTCTTTCGCATGCGAGAACCGGGAGCCGAACTTTTCACCCGGATTTGAAAGAGGCAGCACGGGGATATTGCAAAGGTTCCAGTGCCCTTTGTTGGTATGGGTAAAGCCGTAGATCACGGAATCTTCGTATTCATACCCGGCGCCGGAGCCATATTCCGTCATCGGGCTGAGCTGTACCATGGCGTTGGGAAGCGAGCTGCCGGGAAACGTAAGCCCCGCCCATGACCGCCAGCCTTCCGGCAAGGTATAGCCGAGTATCGCGGGATCCGTAAGCGGCGCGGTGCCGATAAAAGTATTGACGTATCGGGTATGGTTCGTCGTCTGGCCTTTTGCGAACGTTGCCGACAGCAGCAGCGCCAAAGCCGGCAGGACTGTAAACGGGTGCTTCATTTTTCCGGTTGAATTTCGTGAACGTATCTGAACCCCTTAAAAATAGCAACTAAATCGATATAGTTGATACTTTCAGGGACCAGCGGTCATTTACTTTCCTCCTTCGGAATACACCATTCTTTATTCCACCGCTCCATGTTTACGAAATCCTTCGAACGGTCATTACTTCAACGCTTCATCCTTATCCTTTTCCAGGAACGCCGCATTCTCGCTGATCTCTTCCGCGGCCCATTCCAGCAAAGCCTCGTCGGGCACCATCTGCACGGGCACCGTGCTGGACTGCGAGGGTTCGTTATAAGGCACGTTACCCGCGCGGTTGTATACCGATATCAGCGACCAGCGCGGATGCCCGGACAGGTTCGCTTCGGAGCGATGGAGCAGGTTGGGATGAAAAATGAGGCAATCCCCCGCCTTCAGCTCCACGTATACCAGCTCCATCGTTTTCAGCGCCAGCGCTACGTAATGCGCAGAAGCGCCTACCTGTTCGCCAGCAAAACCATGCTCGATGCGGCCCATTTTGTGGGAACCTTTGATCACCTGCAGGCAGCCGTTCGCTTTGTTCGCGTCCGTTATCGCCACCATGATGGAAGTCATCTGGTCGGGGAAAAGAAATTCATTCTTGTACCAATAGCCGTAATCCTGGTGCCATTCCCAGGCGCCGCCTACCCGCGGTTCTTTTTGCATCAGCTTGCTATGAAAATGACAGACGGCCGTATCGCCGTCCATCAGCATGCCGGCGGACCGTACCATCCGTTCGCTTTTGGTGAGCAGGCCGTAAGCGTCGTTGCCGGGGACGTACCAGAGGGTGAGCTTTGTTTTTTTGCCCGTCTGGTCGTTCAGATCGAATGCGTGCCTGCGCATGAGTCCGTCGGCAAAGGCAATGTCCTGCAGCTTTTTTACTTCCGCATCGCGGAGGAAGTTGCGGATGATCACGTACCCGTTGCGGTGGTAATCGGCGGTCTGCGCCGCGGTCAGTTGAAATTTCTCCATAACGTATTGATTAAATCGCTCTTCAAAGCTACAAGCCACGGCGTTTGGAAACCACCTGTCTGAAGAAGCATTTCTATACTTTTATAGCAAAATCTGTAGAATTAATCGTAATTTCTCAACATAATACAATCGTTATGAAACCTGCGCTGGAACATCTGCCCAGGGAGCGGAACCAATCTTTTGTCGTAAAGGACTTTAATTACAGCTTTTACCCGACGCCCTGGCATTACCACCCGGAGTACGAGATCGTGCTGGTGACGGAGAGCACGGGCAAACGCGTGATCGGCGATCACCTCTCCCATTTCCGGCCGGGTAACCTGGCCTTTATCGGCCCTAACCTGCCGCATCATTACCGCAACGACGATCCGTATCTCGAATCGGGTTCCACGCTACGCGCGCGTTCTATCGTGATACATTTTACCGAAGCTTCGCTGGGAGAGGATTTTATGGCGCTGCCGGAAAGCCGGCGCATAGGGAACCTGTTTGAGCGCACCGCATGCGGGCTGGACGTGGGCGGCGCCACTCACCGCAAAGTGAGCCGCAAGCTGCATGATATCCTTTCGCTCAGCGGCATGCGGCGCTGGCTTTGTCTTGTAGACATCTTGCAAGACCTCGCAGAGTCCAAAAGCCTCACGCCCATTACCCGTTCTTCTTTCCTGGGGCATAACCAGAAGGAATCCAGCCGTCTCAGCGGGGTGTTCGACTGGATACACGCTCATTTCGATAACGACATCAGGCTTCGTGAAGCCGCGGCCATTGCGGGTATGCAGGAAAATGCATTTTCGCGGTTCTTTGCGTTGCGTACGCGCAAAACTTTTTCGGGGTTCGTGCAGGAATTGCGGCTGCAGAAGGCGGCGCGGCTGCTGGAAGAAAATGAGCTGCCGGTAACGGAATTATGTTATGAATGCGGGTATAACAACGTGTCGAACTTCAACCGGCAATTTTTGCAGCATTTCGGGATGAGCCCGCTGAAGTACCGGCAGGCGGCAAGGAGGTGAGTCTTGCCTGCGCTGAACATCGAAAGCAGTGGCCGGCTGAGGCGGCCACCTGGCGCCGGGCTTTTGAAAGCCTCCTACCCTGGCTTCTTCAAAATAAGATCCAGCTTTCCCCCGTGAAAATTAAAGACCGCATTGAACTGCCGCAAGATCTGCATCCCCGCCAGGTTCGACGGCGCATTCTGCCGGATCACCGCTTTCTGATTTTTCAACACAACATTCCCGATAACGATCTCCGGGATGATCACTTCATAAGATGTATCCACCACCGCGTAACGGTTCACGCCCCGCGTGGTAACGGCTTTTGGCGAAGGAGAGAACATTGCCAGCACCTTCTTCCCAAGATCGGTGTCAGCGCGGATAAGGAACCCTTCGTCGCTGCCCCAGTCCAGCACAAAAGCGTGCGACCCGCCCAATAACGAGCAGAATACCATCGGGTAATCCCCTTCCCTGAAGGTTTCTTTCAGCACCACGCCGGTATCTTTTTCCCGGAACGGCCATTTTGAAAGGGATATCTGCCGGGCGGGCATATCGATCTTCCAGCTGTATTCCACCAGCGACATCATGCCCAGCGAGCCGGCCCGTGTAATCTTCCACTGCGGCGGCAGTAGCGAGAACATCGCGTCGGAAAAACGGAGGCCGCCGATGGACAACGGCCCGCTGTACAGGCTTTTGGAAGCCGTGGTGCCGGTGTTGTCGGTGGTTTCTATACGTTTTACGGATTTCAGCAAAGGAGATGTGGAAAAATCGGGCGACAGGCGGTTGTAAGTGGCGTAGGTATTAAAAAGCATCGAGATCGTGTCCGGCCCGATGGCAGCATAAAAAAATATCCTCCCCGAAGCGTCGGTCGCAAATGGAAGCGTGACCGTTTGGGCGGACAGCTTCATCGAAAATGCCAATGCGATGAGAAGGAGCAGTTTTTGCATGATCGTACTGATTTAATAAATTCCCTGCAAAAACCTCACCGTTTACCGGTTTGAGCTTTCCATCTGCGCGATGATCTTATTCACCTCGCTTTCCGTAGACTTCAGTTTGGCCTGGCAAAAAGTGATCAGGTCCGAAGCGCGTTTCACCTTTTGCGCCAGCACGTCCACCGAAACGCTCTCGTTCTCGATCTCCCTTGCGATCGTGGCCAGCTCTTTATAGGCGGATTCATAGGTCAAATTCTGTTCCATCGTATGTCGATTTTTGTTTTACGGCCGATCTGATCTTTGTGCCGGAAAGTATGATCTCGATGTCGCTGCCGACTTTTATATCATCCGGGTCGCTTGTGATCCTGTTATCCGTTTTCACGATGGCAAACCCTTTTTTGAGGATGTTGGCGGGCGACATCATTTTTATGACCGTAATATAATGATTGAGATAATTCTGCTGTTTCTTTAAAAATATTGTGTTGAAGCTCTTCAGGTTGGAAACAGTATGCTGAAGATCGTTCAGCCTGTTATACACGATGATCTTCGGTCGGGACAGTATCTGCGAGGACATATTCACCAGCGCGTTCCTGGTGTTGAACAAAATCGATTTAGACGTATTGATCGTGACCTGGTTGATCTGCACGAGGTTATCTTTATAATTGCCGATCAGGTCCCTCGTTTTATTGACGATCACACTGTTTAAAACCGACAGGCTTTGAAAATGCATCGAAAATAACTGCTGCGATCTGATGAGGATGGATTTTTGAAAAGCCAATACGGCATCCTCATAAGCCCGGTTATGCGCGATGATGAACTCCGCCGCTTTGGTGGGCGTTTTTGTCTTCGTATGCGCCATCAGGTCGGTGATGGTCTCGTTTTTCTGGTGGCCGATACCGGTGATCACGGGAATGGGAAACTTCGCCACTGCCCGCCCGATATGATAATTGTCGAATATCAGGAAGTCCGTTTGCGCGCCGCCGCCGCGGGTGATCACTACCGCGTCGTACTTTTTCTGCGACCGGAATACTTCGATGAGCTTTGACAGGAATTGTTCCGCATTGTTCTCGCCCTGCACCACCGTATGATAATCGTCCACAAAAAATAGATAACCGAAGGGGTTATTTTGCAGGGTATGCTTAAAATCCTCGCCCCCGGCGGAGGTGCTGGAAGAGATCACCGCGATCTGCTGGATCACCGCGGGCAGCTTCAGCTGGTTGTTGCGGGTGATGTACCGGTCGCCATCCTTCTGAATAAAATCGTTGTTCTCTACCAGCGCCGCAAGCGTTGCCTGCCTTTGCTGCTCCAGTACGCCCAGCGTAAAATTGGTGTCGATGTCCACCAGCTCCAGCGACAACCCGTATACATTGTGAAAAGTAACGTTCACCCTGATGAGGACATTGATATTATTGGTGAACCGCTGGCCGGTAACCTGCTCGAAATCCCTTATCCGCGAAGAACCCGTGCCCCAGGCCTGCCCGGCGATCTTTGCAATGATGCCGTTCGCATCTTTTTCGACCAGCTCGAAATTATGATAGTTCTTTTGCGGCCGGAAAGTATGGTTGGTAATATCGGCGATCACCCAAAATTGCTGCGTGCTGAATGCCGTTTCGATCACGCTACTGATCCTGGCGTTGAGTTCGGAAAGTCGTATGTGATTAGCGGCAGTCATCGGCAATTTGAACAGGGAATATCGGCATTTGGCATCAACTGATTTCCAAATTTAAACATTAAATTTACATATCAGTTTTCCTGTTAAAATCACACTGCTATGGAGGAATCGGGACCAGCTTCTATCAGGCATACCACTGTAAGACGGGTAAGCGGGCTCACCAGCTCGCCTTTGACCGACGCGCTCTCCGTGGAAGAACCGCTTGAGATCAGGATCGGTTACGGCCCTGAAACGGCGCGTCAGCAAAAAGCGATCTCCGTTACCATGCGCACGCCGGGCAACGACCCGGAACTGGCGGCTGGCTTTCTTTTTACGGAAGGGATCATTGATTCGTACGGCCAGGTGAAAGTTATATCCCATGCGGGGATGGAATGTGCGTCCAAGAAAAAGAATATCGTACAGGTAGAGCTGGCGGAAGATTTTATGCCTCAGCTGCAGCAGGCGGACAGGAATTTCTACACCACTTCCAGCTGCGGTGTTTGCGGTAAAAGCGCCATCCAATCGATCAGAACGGTGAGCCCGTTCCGTGGTCTCGAAAAAATCCAGCAAACGTTACCGGCGGAAATATTATACCAGCTCCCAGGGAAGTTAAAGGCGGCGCAAAGCGGCTTTGCTTCCACCGGCGGCATTCATGCGTCCGGGCTTTTTACCATGGAGGGCGATCTTGTTCTTTTGCGCGAAGACGTAGGGCGGCACAATGCCCTCGACAAGCTGACCGGCAGGGCATTGATGGACGGCCTGCTTCCGCTGGACGGACATATCCTGCTTTTGAGCGGAAGGGCGAGTTTTGAACTGATACAGAAAGCGGCAATGGCGGGCATTTCCATCGTTGCGGCCATCGGAGCGCCCTCCAGTCTTGCGGTGGAGCTGGCGGCGGAATGCGACATCACTTTGCTGGGATTTCTCAAAGAGAACAGGTTCAACATTTATCATCTAAGTGATCATATTTTAATACCGACATTATATGAAAATCAGGATCAGGGGCAATTCGCTGAGATACAGGCTGAGCAAAACGGAAGTGGCGCAGCTCGGGGCTGAAGGCGCTTTGGAGCAACGCACCGACTTCGCCGGGCAACCGCTGATATACGCCATAGAGACCGCAAAGAACGACAAGCTCTCCGCGGATTTCACCGGCAACAGGATCGTGCTGCAGATGCCCAAAACGATGATCGATGAGCTGAATAATACCGACAGGGTCGGGTTTGAAGACCGCAGCGGCACGGTGAGCCTGCTGGTGGAAAAGGATTTTGTGTGTATCGACAATACGGCGGAAGACCAGAGCGACAATTACCCGAACCCCCATCTTACCTGCTAAACAAGGCGACCATGAAAGTAAATAATGGCGAAAAAGAGGAGGAAAATAAAAAAGAACCCTCCGCTGAAAATCCCTACAAGCTCTCCCACCTGAAGCTCACGAAAGCCGGCAAATCGGCTGCGGGCGTACCGGCAGTTTTAGCGTCCATCAGCGATCTTATCGAAGACAAAACACTGCTCAGGGGAGGAAAAGCGTTATTCAAAATGAACCAGTTCGGCGGCTTCGACTGCCCCAGCTGCGCATGGCCCGATCCCGACGACGAGCGCTCCCCGATCGCCGAATATTGCGAGAACGGCGCGAAAGCATTGGCGGAAGAAGCCACCACAAAAAAACTTACCGCGGATTTTTTCAAAGAAAATTCGGTGTACGACCTCGCGCAATTAAACGATTACGAAATCGGCAAAAAAGGACGGCTGACCGAACCCGTGTATCTTCCCAAAGGCGGCACGCATTACCAGCCGGTCAGCTGGGACGATGCGTTCAAAAAAATAGCGGAACACCTGAACGCCTTGAAATCGCCGGACGAAGCCGCTTTTTATACTTCCGGCAGAACCAGCAACGAAGCCTCCTTCGTGTACCAGCTTTTTGCAAGGGAATACGGCACGAACAATATGCCGGACTGCTCAAACATGTGCCACGAAACTTCCGGCACCGCTTTGCTGCCCACCATCGGCATTGGCAAGGGAACGGTGAAGCTGCACGATCTCTACGATGCGGAAGTGATCGTGATCATCGGGCAGAACCCCGGCACCAATGCGCCGCGGATGCTGAGCGCGCTGGAAAAAGGCAAAAAGAACGGCGCGAAGATCATTGCCATCAATCCTTTGCCTGAAGCCGGTTTGATGGGATTCCACAACCCGCAGCAGGTAAGCGGCGTGATCGGCCGCGGCGTCAAGCTCGCCGATCTTTATCTTCCCGTAAGGATCAATGGCGACATGGCGCTGTTAAAAGCCCTGGAGCTGCTGCTGCTCGGCCTTGAAAAACAATCGCCCGGCCAGGTGTTCGATCATACATTTATCGCGGAAAAGACGGCGGGGTATGAAGCGTTCATCCAACAATTCGACAATTATAAACTCGAAGACCTTGCGGAGGACTGCGGCGTAACAACGGACGCGCTCCGTGAAGCCGCGGAAATGCTGGCATATAAAAAACGTATCATCGTCTGCTGGGGCATGGGCATCACGCAGCAGCCGAACGGCGTGGCGATGGTGAGGGAAATACTGAACCTGCTGCTGCTGAAAGGCAGCATTGGCAAACCCGGCGCGGGTGTTTGTCCCGTTCGCGGGCATAGCAACGTGCAGGGCAACCGCACCATGCTGATCAACGAAGAACCGACGAACGAACAGCTGGACCGCCTGCAGGCGGTGTTCGGCTTCAACCCTCCCCGCACGCCGGGCCATGACGTAGTACGGGCCATCAAAGCGATGCATGCGGAAGAACTGAAAGTGCTCTTCTGCATGGGCGGGAATTTTTTATCTGCAACGCCCGATACCACCTACACCGCGGAAGCCATGCGAAAACTTCAGCTCACCGCTTTCGTTTCCACCAAGCTTAACAGGGGCCACCTGGTGCATGGGCAGGAATCCATCATTCTTCCCACAAAATCGCGCAGCGATATAGACATGGTGAACGGCGAGCACCAGTTCGTAAGCACGGAAAATTCCATGGGCGTCGTGGAATCCTCGAAAGGCATGCTGCCACCCGTGTCCGACAACCTCGTTAACGAAACGCAGATCGTGTGCCGTTTGGCCATGGCGACTTTAGGAAGCAGGTCGGTCGTAAACTGGCAGCTGTACCACGACAGCTACGATGCCGTGCGCGACGTTATTGAGAAATGCATCCCAGGGTTTGAGAATTATAACGCGCGCATCCGGCAGAAGGCGGGATTTTACCTGCCCAACGCCGCAAGGGACGAGCAGCGTTTTGCCAAAGCGTTCGACGGCCGCGCGCCGTTCACGATCACCGGTTTGCCGGACAATACGCTGCTGCCGGACGAATACATGATGGCCACCACCCGCACGCACGATCAGTTCAACACGACCATTTACGGCATGGACGACCGTTACCGCGGCGTTAAGAACGAACGGCGGGTGATATTTATGAATGAAAAGGATATTGAAAAAGCGGGTTTCACACCCGGTGAAAAAGTAGACCTGTTCAATTACGACGACGGGATAGAACGCGTGGCGCCGTTGTTCATCATTGTTCCTTACAAGATACCGGAGAAAAATACGGTCACTTATTTCCCGGAAACCAATGTGCTGGTTTCGATCAACAACGTGGTGGAAGAAAGCAATATGCCGGCGTCAAAATATGTGAAGATCAGGATCAGGAAGCATGTCCCGCGTTGATGATCCCTTTTGCCTTTGCCGCGTCTTCGGGTGTGTTGACGTTCATCAGCGCATCGGGCTGCGAAGGTTTTAGAATCGATGCATCGCTGTTAATCAGCACTTTTCTCGGGCAGGTAATTCCTTTTCCAAGAAAGCGCAGCAATACCGGGAAACTTGCCGGCTCCCAAATGGTGATCAGCGGCTCTGGCAGGCCGTCAAACGGGCTTTCATAAGTAGTGGCGATCTTTTCCGCCGCCCTGTTCGCCACCAGGAAACGGAGCGTGTCTTCATTTAACAGCGGCAGATCGCAGGCGATCACCAGCCAGGCTTTTTCTCTTTGTGCGCGGAAGGCGGAAAGGATACCGCCGGAAGGGCACATATTCAGGAAAGTATCGGGTAATGTTTTATAAGCGGCATCAATGTCTCCCTGCTGTTACCGGCGGCAGGAAATAAAAACTTCCCTGCAAAATTTATCCAGCAGGTCCGCCGCATAATACCGCTGCTCTTTGCCGTGCCATTGCATCAGATCTTTGGCGGCGCCCATACGAACGCTTTTGCCGCCGGCCAGCACCAACCCGTTTAGCGGGGGCATGTTATTTTCTTGAGAAATCATTTTTCCCTCCCGTTTTTTCCATCAGCTTTATTTCCCGGATCACGATATCGTGGCTTAGCGCCTTGCACATGTCGTAGACCGTGAGCGCCGCAATGGACGCGCCGGTGAGGGCTTCCATTTCCACGCCCGTTTTTGCTTCGATGCTGGCCGTGCAATGGATCACCACTTCCTGCCGGTCGTTCAGCTCTATGTCGATCTCGCAATTGTCCAGTCCCAAAGGATGGCATAGGGGGATCAGCTCGCCCGTTTTTTTGGCCGCCATGATTCCCGCGATAATGGCCGTTTGAAATACCGAACCTTTTTTGGTGGTAAAGTCTTCTTTCTGAAGGACCGCTACCACCTCGTCGGGGAGCGAGACAATACTGCGCGCCACGGCTTTTCTGCGGGTGATCTTTTTTTCACTCACATCCACGATCACCGGTTGGGACCTTTTATTTAAATGCGAAAGTTCTGACATGATCCAATGATAAAATTGATAATAATCCTGCTATCCGCCGATGGCGGCCATCGATTCGTGCTCGCGGTGCTGCGCCACCAGCGTGCGTTGCGCGTCCCAGCCATCTTTTGTTTTTTTCTGTATGGCGTTTGTGACGATGTGCTGCAATTCAGCGTTTGTGCGGCCTTCGCGCATCGCGTCCTTCAGGTTGACAGTGCCCGCGTCGTACAGGCAGGTGCGCAGCATGCCGGTGGGCGTAATGCGGATGCGGTTGCAGGCGCCGCAAAACGAGCGGGTATACGCGGCAATGATGCCTATATCACCTTCAAAGCCGGGGATCTTGTAATTGTAAGCAGTGGCATGCGCCGGGTCGCTGATCTTCGTAATAGCCGGAAATGCATGACGGATATGCTCCAGGATGCGCGTATGGTCCCAGTTCAATGAAACTTCTTCCTTCCCGCCGTTAAAAGGCATTTCTTCAATAAACCGTACACTGACGGGTAGTTTGGCGGCAAGCTGCACAAGAGGGATGATATCTTCGGTATTCTTGTCTTCCATCACCACCGCGTTGATCTTTACGCCGATGTTGTTTTCCAGGAGTTTGTCCATTGTGGCGAGCACTTTCTCCAGTCCCTTTCTGCGCGTGATCCGATAAAAACGGCCGGCGTCCAGCGTGTCAAGGCTCAGGTTTACCGACCGCACGCCCATTTTTTTCAGATCGGTTATGTATTCGCCGGTCAATAGCCCGTTGGTGGTGATGGTCAGCTCCCGGAGGCCGTTTATGCCGGACAGCTGGTACAGGAACGGCACCAGGTCCCTTCTCACAAAGGGTTCGCCGCCGGTGATGCGGATCTTTTCCACCCCCATTTCAACAAAAAGGGAACAGATCCTTAACATTTCTTCATAAGTCATCAATTCCTTCCGGGGCAGCCAGTCCAGCCCTTCGGCGGGCATGCAGTAAGCGCACCGCAGGTTGCACCGGTCCGTGACCGCCAGCCGCAAATAATTGATGGTACGCCCATGGCTATCTGTAATCATTACTGCTATTAAGTTTCCCTCTCCTGCTAATTTATACTATTCGGCACTATTTTCCCGGTAGTATGTTAATTTTGTATCCCCCTTTCATTATAACAGGAAAAAATATGAACCCGGAATCTCAGAATGTATTAGACTATCATGGCAACAATTCCATCTTCATCGTCTGGAACTTCAAGCCGGACGCGGCCGTTAAGGACGCTTTCGAAAGGGTCTGCGCACTGGTCATCAATCTGAACAATTCCGCCGCCACCCGTTATCCCGATGCAGGCGTAAGCTGCGTGATGGGCATCGGGCACGACGCATGGCTCCGGCTTCAATTGCCCGCGCCGCTTCCCAAAGAGCTGGCGGACTTCGCGCCCATTGCCGGTAAAAAACATACCGCCGTCGCCACCAGGGGCGACCTTCATTTTCATCTCCGTGGAAACGATATCAGCGTCTGTTACGATATGGCCGCCGCTATTTCCGGCATCCTGGAACCGGTGGCCACAAGCGTGGTAGAAGTGCACGGCTTCCGGTATTGGGACGGCCGCTCGATCCTCGGTTTTGTTGACGGCACCGAAAACCCGCACGGGCAGCAGGAAAGGGCGTTCTTTGGGCTGGTCGGCGATGAAGACCCCGCTTACAAAGGCGGCAGTTATCTTTTTGTTCAAAAATATATTCACGACCTGAACGCTTTCCGGGCGCTGCCTGTTGAAGAGCAGGAAAAAGTGTTCGGCCGTTCGAAAAAAGACGATATCGAAATGCCGGATGATACCAAACCTTCCAATTCCCATATCGCGCTGGCGAATGTGGGCGACGACGAGAAGATCATCCGGGTGAATATGCCGTTCGGCGATATGTCCACCAACGAAATGGGCACTTATTTTATCGCTTACGCAAGCACGTTCCGCACGGTAAAAAAGATGCTGGACAATATGTTCATCGGCTCGCCCGAAGGGAATTACGACCGCTTGCTGGATTTCAGCACGGCAAAAACCGGTACGCTGTTCTTCGTTCCTTCACTGACATTCCTGGATAACATACCTGCCGGCGTTCCCGAAGACAATCCCGGGCCCGCGTCGCCGGAACCTTCCTCCGACGGTTCGCTCGGCATTGGTTCACTTAAAAAAAAGGATAACATATGAATAATCTACACCGGAAACTCGCCCCCATCTCAGAAGCCGCCTGGGCGCAGATCGAAGAAGAAGCCTCCCGCACGCTCAAACGCCACCTGGCGGCGCGGCGCGTGGTGGACGTAGCTGGTCCGAAAGGTCTTGATCTTTCCGCGGTGGGCACCGGCCACATCCGGCAGATACAGGCGCCCGGCGACGGCGTACAGGCCGCGCAGCGCGAAGTACAGGCGATGGTGGAGCTGCGCGTTCCGTTCGAGCTTACCCGCCAGGCGATCGACGACGTGGAGCGCGGCTCTTCCGATTCCGACTGGGACCCGTTGAAAGACGCGGCGAAGAAGATCGCTTTCGCGGAAGACCGCGCCGTGTTCGAAGGTTACGCCGCCGCGGGCATACAGGGCATCCGCCAGGGAAGCAGCCATCCGGCAATAAAATTCCCTGCGAACGTCAGAGGCTATTCGGATGCGGTAGCGCAGGCCGTGAGCCAGCTGCGGCTGGCCGGTGTTAACGGGCCTTATACGCTTGTGCTCGGCGCAGAGCAATACACGGCGGCCAGCGGCGGAAGCGACGAAGGTTACCCGGTGCTCGATCATATCCGGCGCATCGTTGGCGAAGAGATCATCTGGGCGCCGGCTATCAAAGGCGGGTTCGTGCTTTCCACCCGCGGCGGGGATTTTGAGCTGAGCATCGGGCAGGATATATCGATCGGTTATCTTGCGCATTCGGAAACTGCCGTTAAACTTTATTTGCAGGAGAGTTTCACCTTCCGGCTGCTGACTGCTGAAGCGGCGGTGGCACTTTCGGTTTGATAATTGCAGAATGAAGCTGGTTGCGGGAGCGGAGGTTTGAAGATGTGACGCTGCTGATGGCGCTTTGGCTCTGGCAGCATTTGCGCCCAGATCCGGGAAACAAGTAACCGGGTGTTTTCACTCCGGCAACACCTGCAAACATGATTTGAAAAATCATTATGACGTGAAGACCTCTGACGACCATATCATATACACCATCGGGCATTCCACGCATGACATCGACGATCTCACCGGCATGCTGCAATCGTTCGACATCAGGATGCTGGCGGATATCCGTCGGTTCCCGGGATCGAGGAAGTACCCTGATTTCAACAAGGAGCGGCTGGTGGAAAAGCTGCAGCAGGCAGGCATCGGTTATATCCACCTGGAAGACCTGGGCGGAAGAAGACCCGTCAAACCAAACTCCGTTAATGACCGCTGGCGGAACAAATCCTTCCAGGGGTATGCGGATTATATGGAAACAAAAGCCTTTGAAGACGCCGTGTCGCTGTTGCAAACCATCGCATCGGAACAACGTACCGCCATGATGTGCTCCGAAGCCGTGTGGTGGCGCTGCCACCGGTCGATGGTATCCGATTACCTCAAAGCAAAAGGCTGGACGGTGTGGCATATTATGGCGGCAGGCAAAGCGGATGAGCATCCTTACACTTCGCCCGCGCGCGTGGAGGGCGGCCGGGTATTTTATTCCGATAAAAATTTGTTTAACCAGTAAATTTCCGGGGATGGCGGCAAAGTTCAAAGTAGGCGATAAAGTGAGCTGGAACTCCGAGGCAGGGCGGGTTTCAGGCACGATCATCAAAATACACACGCGGGATTTTGATTATAAAGGATATACGCATCATGCCACGGAGGACGATCCGCAGTATGAGATCAAAAGTGATAAGTCGGAACATATTGCGGCGCATAAGGGGAAAGCGTTGAGGAAGTTGTAAATCCTGCTAAAAAGAAAACCCGCGTCATGCGCGGGTCTCTCATATCCTGTTATTCTTTTTACAAGGATGCAGAAATGTCGTTCAGCAGTTTTTTGGCAGCATTCAAATCATCATTCCAACCGTCGTAGCGGGAAAAGCTGTTCAGTTTGGCGATTGCAGCGTTCAGCTGCTTTAACTTGCTGTAATCTTTCTTTTCTTCCAGCAATCTTTTTACGATCCGCACTTTTTCATAATCCTGTATGCCTTCTACCAGGCGCTCGTACCTGATCGAGCTTCGCGCCTGCGGATAGGTGATGTACGTGTCTCCGGCGGGCCAGGTCCTGAATCTTGAATCCACCAGCGGGTTCTCTACCCATGAGTTGAAAGCCCAGCGCAGCACGCCGTCATAACCCGCCGCCAGGGCATACCAGCCTGCGTAAGCGGACTCCGCGGGGTCGGAAAAGGTAAATTGATTGGGGAAGTTATTGCCGCAATAAATATAGAATGTAGTGTTCAGGCCTTTG
>JBQCFV010000233.1:0-20593 GCA_051958695.1 Chitinophaga sp.
AACAGAGGCATTTCATCGGGTAAATCTGCTGGAAAAAACACCTCGGCAAGGGGTGTTGACGTTTCTTTATCAACAGGAATAGGCGTTTTGGCTGTCAGAACTTCGCCTATAGTTGCCACGAATGATTGCTGAATTTTGCTGGGAGCCATTTCCATGCTTGCTTGCGAAGAAGACAGCAACCCCTCCAATGACTTTGCTTCCTTTTCGTGCCCATCCTTTTCCAGACTATCTTTTAGACGGTTAATTTGGTGCAAAATGGCCTCATTAGGATTTGCCAATGCAGATCTACATAGTGCCTGAATTATATTAAAGTATTTTACCATCATCAAATTGTTTGTCATGCCCTTTGAATGCAAATATACGACATTAATTTCCTTTTTTAAAAATAAATTTCCATAAATAAGCAATTAATTTCCGGTTAAGGTGTTTTTGTGTCTAAAAAGGCAACTTATTGATACCTTAGCTATTGAACAACTACTATTTCAGGCTACTCAACAGTTCAAACCATTTGGACTGAGCAAACCGTATTCTACTAAGAATATTTGCAGATCACAAATACTCAATCATACATAAACTATTGAAAAATAAATAGTTGACATATAATTGAGAAATTTGCTTGTTATAGGCCAAATTTCAATCTGTCTAAATGGGATCGCGGAAATTGTGGGAAAACTTGTTATTATGAAATCAGCCTATTTATACGTTCGGGTAAGCACCGACGAACAAAAAAGAAAAGGCTACTCTCTTGCAGAACAGGAGGATCGCCTCATAAGACATTGTGAACTCAATGGTATCCAGGTCAAAGGAACATATCGGGAGGACTATTCTGCAAAGGACTTTAACCGCCCTGAGTGGAAGAAACTGATTAAGAAGATTCGGAGAAACACCCATAGGCCACCTGAAAATATCCTGTTCATAAAATGGGACCGCTTTAGCAGAAACATTGAATACGCCTATCAAATGATAAGAATATTAAGGGATATGAATATCCAACCTATGGCGATAGATCAACCGATTGATCTTGCAATACCAGAAAGTATAGTCATGCTCGCTGTTTATTTATCCATACCGGAAGCAGAGAATAGCAGACGAGGCCTGGCTACTTCCGATGGCATGCGAAGAGCGAAAAAAATGGGGCGCTGGTCAGGTAGAGCTCCGATAGGTTATGCCAACCGCACAACGCCTGATGGTAAAAGTATCATTGTGCCCAAGCAACCGGAGGCCGATTTTATGAGATGGTCGTTTCAACAACTGGCAACGGGATCCTTCACGATCAGCCAGGTTAGAAAGATGGCTTGTATAAATGGTTTACGCTGTGCAAAGAGCCACTTTTGGAGACTAGTTCATAACCCTGTCTACTGTGGAATCATTAGAATTCCTGCCAACCGAAATGAGGAACAGCAATTTGTAAAGGCTATCCATGAACCACTAATCTCCGAAAGTTTATTCCAACAAGTTCAACTTATAATTACTAAAGACCGAAATAAAAGAGTGAATAGAGATTCATTGAAATCTTTGTTCCCCCTCAGAGGATTCATGTCCTGCCCCTTATGCGGATGCAACATTACAGGAAGTGTATCGCAAGGGAGACGGTTAAAATATCCATATTATCATTGTGTAGGTCACAAATGCAAAGGCAGATTCAGGGCAGAGCTGTTAAACACGAGCTACGAAGAAAAACTTAAGGAAATACATCTGCGCCCTGAAACGTATGAGCTTCTCGGTCTCATTCTGGAAGACGAAAACGTTTTAACATATCGAAGGAGGCATATTGATGACCGCAAAAGAATACTGGATGCGATCTCAAAACAAGAGCTTCATATTTCAAAAGCTAGAAAATATTTCTTAGACGAAAAGATCGACTTCGATGATTTCAGCAAATTGAAAAAGGAGTATAATGAAGTATTGAGCCAATTGAATTATCAGTTAAACAGGATCACTCAAAAAATAACAGACTGCGACCTTAACAATAATACGTGGCCCAATATCGATTTTACTGTTCTTCAATCTTACAAAGAACAGGACATTAAAGGAAAGCGCGATTTTCTTGAACTGTTTACACCCACCTCAATAAACCCGGCGGGAGTAAATATTGATTCCTTAAAAATTAATGTGGCTGTGGCCATGGTTGTGGAATATCGTAAATAGAATTTGACGGAAACTCCTCTCAGTTATTTTCAAATCAAAAGCGACAAAAATGAACAAGTTTCTTCCCCAAAACGGTGGCGGTTTTTCGCCCAGAAAAGTGTCGGTGGATCAAGCTATGAGGTTATTAGGGCGGAATGGTATAAGTGTAACAAGAGAAAAGGCCGAGATAATATTGGATTTCCTTTATTTAATCGCGAAGACCTATCGAACGCAAAAAGAACATGCAAGCTGCGTGGAATTTGACCTCAAGAGTGAATCGAACACCGAACAACGGCCTTTGTACTAAAGCGTAGTCACTAACAGATCAGTGATCACTTGCTCCCCTGCAAAGTTCGAACCGCACTAAGGACGCCTCAAGAGGATGGTAATATATTGTTAACCAATCTCTTACCTGCATAAAAAAAGGAAACAATCAATATTGATTGTTTCCTTTCGCGGAGGAGAAGGGATTCGAACCCTTGATAGGCTTTCACCTATACACACTTTCCAGGCGTGCCAGTTCAACCACTCCTGCACTCCTCCGTATGGTTGAATTATTCAATTCAGGGCTGCAAAGATAACATTTTGGAAAAATAATCCAAGAATTATTTGCCCCGTACGCCATATTCATGTATTCCCGCCTTTCTTCAGCCCGCTGAAGTCTTTTTTCATACCATTAAAATTAATATTTTACTGAAAACCCGACATCATGCCATATACTCGCCGCTCATTCCTGCAATCCCTCGCCATGGCGGGCGCAGCCATTCCTTTACGGTCATTTGCGCTCCCGGCCGACAACTGGGAGATCCACGGCTTTTCCAAACCCTTCCAGCTGGAATGGATGGACTTTTCGATGCTTTGCGACACTTTCGCCGCGGCAGGACTGAATGGAGTGGATTATACCGTGCGGCCCGGAGGACACGTTACGCCGGACAAAGTGGCGAAAGACCTTCCCAAAGCGGTGGCGGCGGCAAAAAAGGCCGGTATTTCGGCTAAGCTGATGACCACCGCCATCCAGGATGCCGCGGATCCGGATACTGTACCGGTGTTGGAAGCCGCGGCGGCGGAGGGCATTAGGTATTACCGCATGGGCTGGTATGATTATGAAAAGGGAAAACCGCTGCAAGACAGTATCCGCAAACGCGCCGGGCAGCTGCAGGCACTGGCGGAGCTGGACAAAAAACATAACATCCGGGCAGCTTACCAGAACCATTCCGGCCTGCGGATGGGCGCCGCCGTGTGGGACCTCTACGACATGATAAAAGATGTGGACCCGGCCTGGGTGGGCGTGCAGTACGACATCCGGCATGCTACCGTGGAAGGCGCCGCCAGCTGGCCGCTGGGGCTGCAGCTCATCAGTCCGCACATCAATACCCTCGTGA
Organism: Chitinophaga sp.; assembly: GCA_051958695.1. Classification (GTDB taxonomy): domain Bacteria; phylum Bacteroidota; class Bacteroidia; order Chitinophagales; family Chitinophagaceae; genus Chitinophaga. Next base: position 3,510 of record JBQCFV010000233.1, read on the forward strand.
TAAAAGACGTGCGCTGGATGCAGCAGAACGGGAAATATGTGCTGGAAAACGTGCCGCTTGGCGAGGGAATGGTGAATTTTAAAGCGTATTTCAAAAAGGTAAAAGAGCTGCGCATCAAAACGCCCATCTCGCTCCATCTCGAATACCCCTTGCTGACCAAACAGGAAGAATCCCTTTCCGTTTCCCAAAAACAGAAAATAGTACAGGCAAAGCTGAAAAAAGATGTGGATACCCTGAAAGGCTGGCTGGCGAATATGTAGCTACAGTTCCGGCGCGGTTGGCGTAAGTTCGCCGCGCAACGGCTCCTCTATCAGCCGCTTGATCTCCGCGGGCTCCAGCTTCTGGCCGAGCAGGAACATTAGCTTGGTAGTGGCCGCTTCAAAGGTCATGTCATGACCGCTTACCACGCCGATCTTCTGCAGCTGCTGGCTGGTCTCGTATTTGCCCAGCTCCACGGAGCCGCCGTCGCACTGCGTGATGTCTACCATAATGATGCCTTTGTCCGCCGCTTTTTGCAGGCATTCGGTGAACCATGTTTGCGTGGTGGCATTGCCGCTGCCAAAGGTTTCCAGCAGCAGGCCGCGCATGCCCGGCGTATTCACCACGGCTTCCACGGCATTGCGCGTGATGCCGGGGAATATCTTCAGCACGCTGATGTTGGGGTCCATGTTCTTATGCACGATCAGGTCTTTACGGGGCGCGGGCAGCACGTAATTGCTCTTGTATTTGATATCGATACCGGCTTCGGCGAGGGCGGGATAGTTCATGGAATAGAACGCTTCGAACTTCTCCGCGTTGTACTTTTTGGCGCGGTTGCCGCGGAAAAGCATGAAGTCGAAATAAATGCAGACTTCGGGCACCATGCAATGGCCGTTGCTTTTGGTAGAGGCGATCTCCATGGCGGTGATAATGTTTTCCTTGGCGTCCGTCCTGATCTTGCCGATGGGCAGCTGGCTGCCGGTAAGGATCACGGGTTTGGACAGGTTTTCCAGCATGAAGCTGAGCGCGGAGGCGGTAAAGGCCATGGTATCGGAGCCGTGAAGGATCACAAAGCCGTCATAACGGTCATAGCGGTCTTCAATAATGCCGGCCAGTTCCGACCAGATCTCGGGGTGCATGTCCGAGGAATCCATGGGAGGATTAAATGCATACACGTAAAAATCGATTCCCATCCGGTAAAGCTCAGGCAGGTTGTTCCGGATCTCATTGAAGCCGATGGGCCGTAATGCGGTCGTCTTTTCGTCGTAAATCATCCCTACGGTGCCCCCGGTGTAGATGATAAGAATCTTCGTCATTTATCTCAGGTAGAATTGCATGCAAATGTATTTACTTATCAGTTAGAGCGTTTTGAATAATTTCTGCGCATTTCGTGTAGTAATCGCAGCTACTTCTTCAATTTTTAGATTTTTTATATCTGCTATGCGTTGGGCGATCAAAGGAATGTAGGCGCTTTCGTTCCTTTTCCCCCTGTACGGAACCGGCGCCAGATAAGGCGCATCAGTCTCCAGGACGACGTGTTCCAGGCCGATATTTTCGAGCAGTACGTCCAGCCCGGCTTTTTTGAAGGTCACTACCCCGCCTATACCGAGATAGAACCCGAGGCCGATCACTTCTTCCGCTTCTTCGCGGGTGCCTGAAAAACAATGGAAAACGCCGCTAACGCTGCCTGCCGGAAATTCCTTCACCACGTCGATACAAGCCCTGGTGGCTTCGCGGCTATGGATCGATACGGGGAGGCCGTGTTTGCCCGAAAGCTCCAGCTGGCGCCTGAAGGCGGTAAACTGCTGCGCCCGGTATTCCGTGGGCCAGTAAAAATCAAGCCCTATTTCGCCTACTCCCCAGAATTTCCGCTTTTCGAGCCAGTCCTGTACAATAGCCAGCTGCGCTTCTACGTTTTCTTTCACATAAACGGGATGGATACCCATCATGGGCAGGCATTCCCCCGGGTATTGCGCTTCCAGCGCCAGCATGCCGGCAATGGAATCTTCGTCGATATTCGGGAGCAACAGCCTGTTCACGCCCTGCCGCAACGCCCGGCCGATCATTTCCTGCCGGTCTGAGGCGAACTCAGTGGAATATAAATGGGCATGCGTATCTATCCAGTTCATTACATATTGTTTTTTTCAATTAATTGTTTATCTTTAATTCCTTGAAATTTTTGGAACGGCCGATTTAAACCCTGCCGCAAAGTTACAGTCTGAATATGCCATTACCTATTAAAACCACTATGATGAAACATTATTTTAACACCAACAAAGTTCTCTCTGCAACTGCTTTGACGATCTGCGCCATCACTTTGTTTTTCGCCTGTAAGAAAGACGACAAGACAGGCGTGGACGAAAAACAGGATCAATTGACCATATCCGCGGCAGAAAGGGAAACAGAGATCAATGCCATATATGAAGATGCGTTCACCGAAGCGATCGATGTGAACTCGAGGGAAACGGGACTGAATGGCCAGAATCGCCAGGCGGTGCCCGTAAAAGGATTGGCGCGCTGCGACGAAATGGAGCTCTCCTTTGATCCCGCGGATCTCATTACCTTCCCAAAAACCATCACCCTCAATTACGGCGAAGCCTGTACGGACAACAACGGCCGTACCCGCAAAGGAAAGATCATCATAGTGGTGGATAAGATGTTCTGGCAAAACGGCGCTACCGCCGTTATCACTTTCGAGAATTATTCCCTGAACGGTATAAAAGTGGAAGGCACGCAAACGCTGCAAAATCTTTCTTCCAACGATGGTTTCGCTTATACGTATACGGTTGCAGGAGGCAAGCTCACATACCCTGATGGCAACGTGGTGCTTTACAGTGGTACGCGCACCCTGCAACAGACAGAAGGTGGCGGAACGCTCTCTATCCTCGATGATGCTTATGAACTTACCGGTCATGCCGTCCTGCAGGATAGCATCAGCAGCGCCAAAGTGCAGATCAAAACGCCGCTGCACCGGAAGATCTCCTGCCAGTGGATCGATAAGGGCGAGCTGACCGTTACCGTGAACACGAAAGTAGCGTCCATCAACTACGGCGAAGGCGAATGCGATAATAAAGCCATGCTGACCGTTGGTGATAAATCAAAAGAAATTACACTGAAGCCTTAATACGGCCGAATGACCATATCTTTTTGAGGGCTGGCCGGTAAGGCCGCCCTTTTTTTGTGCTGGAGCGTTGCAGCGTTAGCGTTAAGGCAGTCAGACCTTTGCCGGACATAACCGCGCCCGTTATTCCCGCTACAGTGTTGCCGGAGCGTCAATTTTTAGCGGTTTCTTCGCCGCGCAATTGCCCGGAGCATAGGGTCACCATACGATTACACTATCCCCTCGCAGCGCCAGCCCTGCCGTTTGCAATGCTCCAGCACTCTGGGCAGGGCGTATTGCATGCGGTCCCAGGCCTTTTCGCTGTCGTGGAACACCACGATGGAGCCCGGCTGCAGCTTGAACACCACGTTCTGCACGCATTGCTCGCCCGTGAGCGAAGTGTCGAAATCCGCGCTGAGAATGTCCCACATGATGATCCGGTAATCCTTTTTCAGCTCCCTGACCTGGAACGGGGAAATGCGGCCGTAAGGCGGTCGGAAAAGATCGGAGCGGATGTATTGCGCCGCTTCGCGGATGTTGGCGAGATACTTGGCTGTCGGGCTTTTCCAGCCGTTGAGATGATTGTGGGTATGGTTACCTACGGCATGGCCGTCCGACAAAATTTGCTGGTAGATGCCCGGGTGTTCCACTACGTTTTTCCCGATGCAGAAAAAAGTGCCTTTGGCATCGTATTTTTTGAGCGTTTCCAGTACAAAAGGCGTGGCTTTCGGGTGCGGGCCGTCGTCAAACGTAAGGTAGACGATGGGTGCGGCCGGGGAGAAATTCCAGATGCAGCTTTTGTACAGTGTTTTCAGGAAAGCGGGCGTTTTCGTCAAATAGAACATGTTGCGGGATTTGAATCATGATCGCAAGCCCGAAATTATTATTTTTGCGCCGTATGGATCATAAAAAAGTAAGGGTGCGCTTTGCACCCAGCCCAACCGGCGGTTTACACCTCGGCGGCGTGCGCACGGTGTTGTTCAATTATCTTTTCGCCCGGCATCACGGCGGCGAATTTGTATTGAGGATAGAAGATACCGATCAGACCCGTTATGTTCCGGGTGCCGAAGCGTATATCATCGAATGCCTGCGCTGGTGCGGCCTGGAAGCGGACGAAGGCCCGCACAAAGGCGGCGCGTACGGCCCGTACCGCCAGAGCGAACGCAAGGCGCTCTACCGTCAATATGCGGAGCAGCTGGTACAGTCTGGCCGTGCTTATTACGCTTTTGATACGCCCGAAGAGCTGGAAGCCATGCGCGAAGTGGAAAAAGCGCGCGGCAACCATTCCCCTCAATACAACCATTCCATCCGCCGCAGCATGCGCAACTCGCTCACCCTGGACGCGGAAGAAGTAAAAGCCCTGCTGGAAAAAGGCGCTCCCCACGTGATCCGCATCAATATGCCGGAAAACGAAGAGGTGCAGTTTACCGACATGATCCGCGGCACCGTGAGCTTCCAAACCAGCACGGTGGACGATAAGGTACTGCTGAAAGCGGACGGTATGCCCACTTATCACCTTGCGGTGGTGGTGGACGATTACCTGATGAAGATCTCGCATGCTTTCCGTGGCGAGGAATGGCTGCCTTCGGCGCCGGTGCACATCCTGTTGTGGAAATACCTGGGCTGGGAAGCGCATATGCCGCAATGGGCGCATCTTCCGCTGATCCTGAAACCCGATGGCAACGGCAAGCTGAGCAAGCGCGACGGCGACCGTTTAGGCTTCCCCGTATACGCCATGAACTGGACCGATCCCAAGACCAACGAGCTGACCAAAGGTTTCCGTGAGATCGGTTTCCTGCCGGAGGCTTTTGTGAATATGCTGGCGATGCTCGGTTGGAACGACGGTTCGGGGCAGGAGATATTTTCGATGGACGAGCTGATCGGCAAATTCTCCATCGAACGCGTGCACAAAGGCGGCGCAAAATTCGACTACGACAAGGCAAAATGGTTCAATCACCAATACATCCTGAAAACCGATAACGCCCGCCTCGCGGAACTGCTTCAGCCGGTATTGCAGGAAAAAGGCGTTGCCCCGGATGCAGCCTTCGTAGCCACGGTAGCCGGACTGGTAAAAGAACGCTGCCACTTCGTGAACGAGATCTGGGATCACGGTTTCTTTTTCTTCACCCGCCCCGGCAAATACGACCTGGATGCCATAAAACCCAAGTGGAACGCGGATAAGCAGGCTTTCTTCGAAGAATGGATCAATGTGCTGAATGGGCTGGACGATTTTACTTTCACGCCGATAGAAGACAGTTTCAAACAGCTGGCTGCGGTGAAGGGCATTAAGCCCGGGGAGTTGCAGCTGCCTTTCAGGATCATGTTGTGCGGTGGGAAATTTGGCCCGCCGGTGTTTACGATCGCTGAAACGCTGGGTAAGGTTGAAACGGTGGAGCGGATGAGGCTGGCGTTGAGGGAGTTTGCGTGATGGAATTTTCAATTGAAGTATAGGGCCGATCGGTGAGATCGGCTTTTTTTATTTGGTGGATGAGGTGTTAACACCTTTGCTAAAATGAATAAATGAACGAGAATTTTATTTTCACCGTGCTTGACGAGAGGGTGTTAACACCTTGCATTAAAATGAATAAATGAACGAAGTTACCCGGGCCTTTCCATTGATAGCCTGAATAGGAAGGTTAAGGTGTTAACACCTATCATTAAAATGAATAAACGAATGGCGAGCATTTCCGTTGTAGTCTAAACAGGAAGGTTAAGGTGTTAACACCTTCCAATAAAATGAATAAATGAACGAAGAATTATCCGGGCATTCCCAATGACAACCCGAATAGAAGACTAAGGTGTTAACACCTTCCGTTAAAATGAACAAATGAACAAGAAATCACCATACCTAATATTAAACCTCCCTTCAAACCGAACAAAAAAAAGCCGCCCCACTAAAAGCGGAACGGCTTTTATAAAAAAACTTCCTTTAACTCACCCCTTCTTCGCCTCCTTCGCCCACGTATCCTTCAACGTCACCGTCCTGTTAAACACCGGCTTGCCGGGCTTCGAATCGGCATCCGCGCAGAAATACCCCATACGGAGGAACTGAAACCGGTCACCAGGCTTAGCTTCCAGCAGCAGCGGCTCAACGTACGCTTCCTTAATCACTTCCAGGGAATTAGGATTGATGAACGATTTGAAATCCCCTTCTTCGGAAGCAGGATTTTCCACGGAGAACAACCGGTCGTACAGGCGCACTTCCGCTTTGGCCGCATGCGCCGCGCTTACCCAATGGATGGTGCCTTTTACCTTCAGCCCGCTGGTGTCGCCACCGCTGAGGCTTTCCGGAATATAGGAGCAATAGATCGTCGTCACGTTGCCATCGGCGTCTTTCTCAAAGCTGTCGCATTTGATGATGTACGCGTACTTCAGGCGCACGGCCAGGCCGGGGCCCAGGCGGAAGAATTTTTTGGGAGGTTCTTCCATAAAGTCTTCCCGCTCGATGTAAAGCGTATTGCTGAACGTTACGGTGCGGGAGCCGGCGGATCCGTCCTCGGGATTGTTTTCCGCGGGCAGCTCTGCCGTTTGTCCTTCGGGGTAGTTGGTGATCACGAGCTTTACCGGGTCGAGCACGGCCATTACACGGTTGGCGGCTTTGTTCAGTTCTTCGCGAACGCAAAACTCCAGCAGTCCGACGTCTATAAGATTATCGCGTTTCTGCACGCCGATCCTTTCCGCGAAATGGCGGATGCTCGAAGGCGTATAACCACGGCGGCGGTAACCGCTGATGGTCGGCATACGCGGATCGTCCCAGCCGGTAACGTGGCCTTCGGTCACCAGCTGCAGCAGTTTGCGTTTGCTCATCACCGTATAGCTCATGTTCAGCCGCGCGAACTCGTACTGGTGAGACGGGAATATGTCCAGCTTATCGATGAACCAGTCGTACAGCGGGCGGTGTGGAACGAACTCCAGCGTGCAGATGGAATGCGTGATATGTTCGATGCTGTCGCTTTGCCCGTGCGCGAAATCGTACATCGGGTAAATGCTCCACGCGTCGCCGGTGCGGTGGTGATGCGCGTGTTTGATGCGGTACATCAGAGGGTCACGCAGCTGCATGTTGGGCGATGCCATGTCTATTTTGGCGCGCAGCACTTTGGAGCCGTCGGGATGTTTGCCTTCGCGCATTTCGGCGAAAAGACGCAGGTTTTCCTCCACGCTGCGGTCGCGGTGAGGGCTGTTTTTGCCGGGCTCGGTGGGCGTGCCTTTCATGGCGGCTATTTCGGCGGCGCTGGAATCGTCCACATACGCCAGGCCTTTTTTGATCAGTTCTACGGCAAACTGGTAAAGCTGTTCGAAGTAATCGGAAGCATACCGTTCGTTGGCCCATTCGAAACCCAGCCATTTGATGTCTTCCTTGATGGACTCCACGTACTCCGTGTCTTCGGTGATGGGATTGGTATCGTCGAACCGGAGATTGGTTTGCCCGTTGTATTTTTTAGCCAGCCCGAAATTGAGGCAGATGCTTTTGGCATGCCCGATGTGCAGGTAGCCGTTAGGCTCGGGCGGGAAGCGCGTGAGCACCTGTCCGCCGTTCACGCCTTTGGCGATGTCCTCTTCCACGATCTGTTCCAGAAAATTCAGTGATCTTTCTTCGCTCATAAAAATTGGTAGCTTTTGCCGAATTGCAAATGTAATATAAAGTGGTTACACCCCGTAAACCCCAATTCCCGGAAAATGCTACATTTACAATCCAATCAAAGGAGCATATGGTCAACCCGAATCAACGCCCCATCCGCGTGCTGGTAGCTAAAGTAGGTCTCGACGGTCACGACCGCGGGGCCAAAGTGATCGCTTCCGCATTGCGCGACGCGGGGATGGAAGTAATTTACACCGGCCTCCGGCAAACGCCGGAAATGGTGGTGAACGCTGCCTTGCAGGAAGACGTGGACGCCATCGGCGTGAGCATCCTTTCCGGCGCGCATATGACCGTTTTCCCCAAAATCATCGCCCTGATGAAGGAAAACGGCATGAACGACGTGCTGCTTACCGGCGGCGGCATTATCCCGGACGCAGATATGCAGGAGCTGTACGGCCTCGGGGTGGGCAAACTCTTTCCCCCGGGCACCCATACCCAGGAAATCGCGACCTATATAACCGGCTGGACAAAAGAACACCGGGAATTTTAACATTTTTTGTAACCTTTTGGAATTTGGGTCGTCTTCAACTTAGAAACGGCAGTAGATAAGGATCTCCCCTGGCAGAGCGGGGAGCTTTTCAGCAACAACCTGGCGTTACGATTCCAATAAACCGCAAAAGTTGAACTTATGAGCTTTATCCGCTACACTATGCTTATCCTGGGCCTGGCCGCCACCACCGGGCTGAAGGCGCAGAACGACACCATCGAGTCATCCTCGGAGGTAAAACGGAAAGTGTCCTACCACTTCCATATTTATGCCCCGCCCAAGCCCAAACAGGGCTACATCACCGCCGGCGGTAACGGGCCGCTGCTGTCTTTCGCCAATGTAAAGAACAACGGCGAGCATGTGCGGAACATCCCCCGTTTTACCCTGTTCTTCAATGTCGGCACCAATTACAACTACGACCTGTCGAACAATTTCGGTTTCTTCACCGGGTTGAATATCAAGAACATAGGTCTCATAACCAAGCCCAACGACTCTGTTAAGCTGAAACAAAGGGTGTACACTCTCGGCGTGCCCCTCGGCTTCAAAATAGGTAACCTGCGCGACGGGTTCTTTTTCTTCGCCGGCGGCGAATATGACCTGGCCTTCAATTACAAGGAAAAGTATTTCCTCAATGGCGATAAAAAGAGCAAGTTCAACGAATGGTTCTCCGACCGCACCGATGCGCTCATGCCCTCCGTTTTTGCCGGATTCCGCTTCCCGCCCGGGTTTGGGGTAAAAGTGCAGTATTACCTGAACGACTACTTCAACAAAAACTACAGCGAAACCGTAAACGGCGTCAAAACCACGCCCTACAAGGATATGAAGGCGAACCTGATGTTCGTGACGCTCAGCTACAACTTCAGCGGCGGCTTCAAATGCAAATCGCATCAATATCACCAGACGAAAACCAAGTACCGTAAAGGCACAAAGGTGATCATCGAAAAAAGAACGGAAATAGAGGACAAATAATTCCTTGCCAATAACGAAACCAACAGGAGGGGCTGCATGCAGATGCGGCCCTTTTTTCATGCCCGCCATGCCGGATTTTAGGCTTACTTTTAATATGGACAAACAACCGACAAAAACTTTTCTGTTATGTATAAGACATTGAGCACGCAACTGAAAGACGGTATCCTGGAGATCACCGTCAACCGGCCGGACAAGATGAACGCCCTCAACCGCGAGGTGATGAAAGAGCTGGCCCTGGCGATAGACGAGGTGTATAAAAACCCCGAGGTGCGCAGCGCGCTGATCACCGGCAGCGGGCCAAAAGCTTTTATCGCCGGGGCGGACATTTCAGAGTTCCTGTCGCTGTCGCCCGAGCAGGGCGCGGAGCTGGCAAAAAAAGGGCATGCCATTTTCCAGCGGATAGAAGAAAGCCACAAGCCGATAGTGGCCGCGGTGAACGGTTTTGCGTTGGGCGGCGGCTGCGAGCTGGCCATGGTCTGCCATTTCAGGGTGGCGAGCGACAATGCGAAGTTCGGGCAGCCCGAAGTGAACCTCGGGATCATTCCCGGTTACGGCGGCACCCAGCGGCTGGTACAGCTGGTGGGAAAAGGGAAAGCGATGGAAATGATGATGACGGGAGATATGATCGGCGCCGAAGAAGCCCGCCTGCTCGGGCTGGTGAATCATGTCACCAAACCGGAGGAGCTGCTCGATAAGACCCGGGAGCTGCTCAAAAAGATCCATGGCAAAGCCCCGCTGGCCGTGGCAAAGGTGATCAAATGCGTAAACGCCTTTTTTAAATATGAAGAAGACGGGATAGACGGCTTCGAGACGGAGATCGCTGAATTTGCGGCCAGTTTTGCCACAAAAGACCTGCAGGAAGGGGCGCAAGCCTTTATCGAGAAGCGGCAGCCCCAATTTAAAGGGGAATAGGGTCGGATTTGCCGTTCCCTAATCGTATTTTTGTGCTCCAAAATTACAGCATATGGATTTCAGGATAGAGAAAGACACGATGGGCGAGGTGAAAGTGCCGGCCAACGCGTATTACGGCGCACAAACCCAACGTTCCATCGACAACTTCAGGATCGCGCAGGACATTAACCGGATGCCGAGAGAGATCATCCGCGCCTTTGCTTACCTGAAAAAAGCCGCCGCGCTCACCAACCAGGAAGCCGGCGTATTGCCGAAAGAAAAAGCGGAGCTGATCGCAAAAGTGTGCGACGAGATACTCGAAGGCAAGCTGGACGCGGAGTTTCCGCTGGTGGTTTGGCAAACGGGCTCCGGCACGCAAAGCAATATGAACGTGAACGAAGTGGTGGCCTACCGCGCGCATGTGATCAACGGCGGCCAGCTTACTGATAAAGACAAAGCGGTGCATCCCAACGACGATGTGAACAAGTCGCAGTCGTCCAACGATACTTTCCCCACCGCTATGCACATTGCGGCTTACAAAATGCTCCTGGAAGTGACCATTCCCGGCATCAAAAAACTGCGGGACACCCTCGCAAAAAAATCAAAGGAATTTATGCACGTCGTGAAGATCGGCCGCACCCACTTTATGGATGCCACGCCGCTCACGGTGGGCCAGGAGATCAGCGGGTACGTTTCCCAGCTCGATCACGGCCTGCGTGCGATCAATAACACGCTCGCGCATCTCAGCGAGTTGGCCCTGGGCGGTACGGCCGTAGGTACGGGCATCAACACACCGGAAGGTTATGCGGAGAACGTGGCCAAAAAGATCGCGGAGCTCACCGGCCTGCCTTTCGTGACCGCGGAAAACAAATTCGAGTCCCTCGCCGCGCACGACGCCATCGTGGAAGCGCATGGTGCGCTGAAAACGGTAGCTGTCAGCCTGATGAAGATCGCCAACGACATCCGCATGCTTAGCTCCGGCCCCCGCTCCGGCATCGGCGAGCTGTATATCCCGGACAATGAGCCAGGTTCTTCCATCATGCCCGGCAAAGTAAACCCCACCCAATGCGAAGCGCTCACCATGATCGCCGCGCAGGTACTGGGCAATGACGTAGCCATCAACGTAGGCGGCGCCACCGGCCACTTCGAGCTGAACGTGTTCAAACCGATGATGATCTACAACTTCCTGCACTCCGCCCGCCTCATCGGCGACGGGTGCGTGAGCTTCAACGACAAATGCGCCGAAGGTATCGCGCCGATCGAGGAGAACATCCAAAAGCACGTGGACAATTCCCTGATGCTGGTAACCGCCCTCAACACGAAGATCGGTTACTACAAAGCCGCCGAGATCGCGCAAAAAGCGCACAAGGAAGGCACCACGCTGAAAGAAATGGCCGTGAAGTTGGGGTATGTGAAACCCGAGGAATTTGATGCCTGGGTAGTGCCCGCGAACATGGTCGGGAAAATTTAACCGGATTATTGCAGTATAAAAACGGGCTGGCCAAAAAGTAATGGTCAGCCCCGTTTTTATACAGGTACCTTGTCATCGTTTAAGCGATTCTCCAAGCCTTCGATGTACGTTTTGGTCAGGAGGCCGGCCAGAATATGTTGAAGGAGAAAAAGATCATTTCCAGAACACCAGGATAATGGTGCGGAGGCTCATGGCGATCACCATCACGCCCACCATGATCATCAGCGGCCGGCGTTTCATTTTTTTTACGAGTATGGCCGCAAAAGGCGATGCGATCACGCCGCCCAGGATCAGGCCGATGATCACCTGCCAGCTGTCTATGCCGTTGAACAGGAGGAAAGTGCCCGCGCTGGACACGGAGATAAAAAACTCGGCGGCATTTACCGAACCGATGGTATAGTTGACCGTGCGGCCTTTGCTGAGGAGGGTAGAGGTAACGATCGGGCCCCAGCCGCCGCCGCCGATAGCGTCCATGAAAACGCCGAAGAAGGCCAGGGGGCCGAGCCTGCGGGTTTTGCTCTTGGGTTTGTGGCGTTGAAGGGCTTTGCGGAGGATCATCACGCCGAGGATCATGAGATAGGCGCTCATAAAGGGTTTGATGATGTCGCCGTCTATTTTGTCGGACAAAAGATAAGCGCCGGTTACGGCGCCGATCATACCGGGGATCAGTAAATGGAGGAAAAGTTTTTTGTTGACGTTGCCCAGTTTGAAGTGAGCGATGCCCGAGGCGCCGGTGGTGAACACTTCGGCTACGTGAACGCTGGTGCTGGTCATCGCGGGGGAAACGCCCAGCCCCAGCAAAAGCGACGAGGAGGTGGCGCCATATGCCATACCCAGTGCGCCGTCTATCACCTGGGCGGTAAGACCAACGCCCATGAAAAACAGCAGTTTATCGGTAAATACGCTGCGGGTGAACTCCGTGATGCGGGTTTGCTGGTCGAGCGAGATGCCGTAGTAATAGGTGAACCAGAGGCCGGCAAACACTACCAGCACGGAAATACCGATGGTCACCCAAATCCAGCGCTGCTTTTTATTGTCCTCGTTCACGAGGTCGATCAGCACCTTTTGTGTTTCAACGGTAGCTACGCGTTGCTCTGCCTTATCTATCACCTCATTATGCGACATAAATTATAATACTAATATAGTCTACAGGAATTCTAGACTAAAAGTAGAGTTAATCCCTGGCATATCCAAATATTGTGTGGTTGGTGTTTTAAAAAATGCTGGGGGAGGAAGGGGGATGGAGCTTTCAGGAGGTGATGGGCGCGGGTTTCGGCGCGAGTGTTTCAGGGAAATGTGGGGTGCGGCTGGTGTGCAGTGTATGCCGGGAGGTTAGAAGGTGATACTTTTTTCGCTGAGGGATGATGGATCGGAATTTGATGGTTAACAATTGTGCCGTGAGGAGGGGAATTTGTCCGGAAGGTGTTAACACCTCACCCCATCCACATAAAAAAGGCGCCAGCCGGCGCCTTCCCTATATAAAGTAAACCATCACATCACCCTCTCCGCATCATCCGTCACCGGCGTATTCCCCACCGGCACCTCCTCCGTCTTCCGCTGCAAAAACCGCTTCTGGAACAGCAGGATCGTGATCACGCCCACGGAAATAGCCGCGTCCGCTATATTGAACACCGGGCGGAAAAAGATAATGTGCTCCCCGCCCCAGATGGGCACCCAGCTTGGTAAAGTACCGTCAAACAGCGGGAAATACAGCATATCCACCACGTTGCCATGCAGGAAAGTACCGTAACCGCCGCCGGCAGGCAGGAACTGCGCCAGCTCGTAACGCGTGCTTTCGGAAAATATCAGGCCGTAGAACATGCTGTCTATCAGGTTGCCCGCGGCGCCGGCCAGTATCAGCGCGCCGCATACGAGCAGGCCGTTGTGGTATTTTTCCTTCACCAGCTTCCGCATATAAAAGAAACCGATCACCACCGCGATCAGGCGGAACAGCGTAAGGGCGATCTTCCCGAATTCTCCGCCGAACTTCAGGCCATAGGCCATGCCTTCATTTTCAATGAAATGAATAAAGAACCAGTCGGATATTACAGGGAATTGCTCGGCGATGGTCATGTTGGTCTTGATCCAGAACTTCAATGCCTGGTCCACGATCAGGATCAGCACTACTGTCAAAACGATGTGTCGGTATTTCAAATCTTCAAATTTTCCCAAAAATAATGTATTATTTCAAAGATGGTAATCGGTTACCAGCTTGTTTTACTCCTGGTGATGTACGCGTTTCACCCGCACCTGGACTGCAAGTGATTTTGCGTCAGCCAGGGTTTACTCCTGGTAATATACCCGTTTCACGCGCTGCGAAATGCCCGTGAGTATCTCGTATGGAATGGTCCCGGCCCACAACGCCAGCTGCTGCACGGGCAGGTCTTCGCCGAACACGATCACTTCGTCGCCTTCCACTATGTCGGGGATGTGCGTGACGTCGAGCATGAGCATGTCCATCGCTATTACGCCGGCTACGGGCGCCAGTTTGTTGCGAACTTTCATCTGCCCTTTGCCGTTGCCGAGAATGCGTTTGTACCCGTCCGCGTACCCGATGCGCACGGTGGCGATCACTGAAGGCCCGCCGGCTTTCCAGGTGCCGCCGTAACCTACCGTGTCTCCTGCGGGAATACGTTTTACCTGCGCCACGGTGGTTTTGAGCGTGCTTACGTTCCGAAGTTTGTCCTGGAACGCGCCCGCGCTGTCGATCCCGTACATGCCGATGCCCAGGCGCACCATGTCCAGCTGAAGGGCCGGGTGCCGGTGGATGGCCGCGCTGTTGGCGATGTGGCGGATCACGGCGTAGCCGAGCAGCTGCTGCAGGCTGGCGCTCATCCGGGTGAAACGTTCCGCCTGCGTTTGGGTGAACGCGTCCATGGAGGCGTCTTCGCTGGCGGCGAGGTGGCTGAAAATGGACTGTACCCTGAAAAGCCCTTCTGCATTCAATCGTTGTGCCAATGTTGCGATCTCCGGCGCTTCAAAGCCGAGGCGGTGCATGCCGGTATCGAGCTTGATGTGCACGGGATAGTTGGTTTTGTTCGCGTACCGCACGGATTCTTCGAACAGCTCAAGGATGTTCATGGAATACAGCTCGGGCTCGAGGTTCCATTGCAGGATGGCGTCGAAGCTGCTGGGCTCGGGGTTCATCACCATGATCGGCAGGGTAATGCCCGCGCGGCGAAGCTCCACGCCTTCGTCCGCATATGCCACGGCGAGGTAATCCACGCCGTGGAATTGCAGCAGGCTGGCTATCTCGTAGGTGCCGCTGCCATAGGCGAAGGCTTTTACCATCGCCATCAGTTTGGTGCCGGGTTTCAGCGCTGCCTGGTAGGCTTTTACGTTATGCGCGATGGCGCTGAGATTGATCTCGAGGATGGTTTGATGCGCTTTTTGCTCCAGCAGCTTGCCGATGCGCTCGAACTGGAATACGCGGGCGCCTTTTACGAGGATGGACTCGTTCTGGAAATCCGCGGTGTTCACCTTTTGCAAAAATTCCTCGGTGCTGGCGTAAAAGCTGCTCTGCACTTTCTGGAAGCTTTGTTTCTCCCGCGAAATATGTTTGCCGATGCCGATCAGCTTCTGTATCCCTTTTTTCTCGAGCATGCCGGCCACTTCTTCGTAAAGCGAGCCTTCGCTTTTGCCGGATTGGAGGATGTCGCTGAGTATCACGGTGCGGGTGGGGTGCTGGCGCTGCTGCTGCAGGAAATCCAGCGCGATGGCGAGCGAGCCGAGATCGGAATTGTAGCTGTCGTTGATGATGCTCGAATTATTGATGCCCTGCTTCATTTCCAGCCGCATGGCGATGTTGCCGAGGTGCTCCATCCGCTCCTGTATCACTTCGTGCGGTTTGCCGAGCCAGAGCATCAGCGCCCAGCAATGGATGGCGTTCTCGATGGAGCCTTCGTCGGTGAACGGGATGCGGATATGCATCGGTTCCTGTTTGTACAGGGCGTCTATGCGGGTGTGGTTGTCGTTCTTGTCGATGCCGATGATGCGGAGATCGGCGTCCGTTTTGCGGCTCCAGGTGAGCAGCTGCATATCGTTGTCGATCTCGCGTTTGCCCACGAGGTTATGGAAATTGTTGACGCATTCGTTGAGTGCGAGATAATCCTTGCAGTAAATGAGTACGTCGCTGCGGGTGAACAGCACGAGCTTTTCGTTCACCTTCTGCCGGAGATTGAGAAACCCTTCGTTGTGGGCTTCGCCGATATTGGTGAAGATGCCGATGGTAGGGCGGATGATCTTTTCCAGGTTCACCATTTCGCCGGGCTGCGAAATGCCGGCCTCGAAAATGGCGAGCTGGTGCTCAGGTTTCATCTGCCATACGGACAAAGGCACGCCGATCTGCGAATTATAGCTTTTCGGGCTGCGCACGATGTTGTAATCCTTTTCCAGCAGCTGGTACAGCCATTCTTTGACGATAGTTTTGCCGTTGCTGCCGGTAATGCCGATCACGGGCGCGTGGAACTGCTGGCGGTGCCAGGCCACGAGCGTATGCAATGCCTGCAGGGTGTCTTTAACGAGTATGATGTTGGCCTTCGGGAAAAGACCGGTAGCGATGGGCTCGCTGACAATAAAATTGCTCACGCCTTTTTTGTACAGCTCATCGATGTACTGATGGGCGTTGCGGCGTTCGCTGACGAGGGGGATGAACAAGGATGTTTCGGCAACAAGTAATTTGCGGCTGTCCAGCAAAATATGTTCGATCTCCGGGTACCCGGTCTGTTGCATCAATTCACCCTTCAGGATCTTGCTGATACTTTCTGCTGTATACAATGTTATATGGTTTTATAAAAAAGCGCCCGGGGACTCTCTTTCCCGGGCGCTTTTCGGACTAACTAACTTTCTGTTTTCTCTTCAACCGGTTTGACCGGCAGCTTCTTGTCAAATAAAATGGAATACACGATGGAACCGGCCAGGCAAGCCACGATCACGATCAGGCTTACCCAAACGGGCAGCTTGAAGTGCCAGATCTCCGCGAGCATTTTGAGGCCGATAAATACCAGCACGATGGCGATGCCCTGCTGCAGGTAATCGAACTTGTCCACCGCGCCTCTCAAAAGGAAGAACAGCGAGCGCAGACCGAGCACTGCGAAGATGTTGGAAGTATACACCACCAGCGGCTCTTTTGAAATGGCGAACACGGCCGGGATGGAATCGAGCGCGAACACGATGTCCGTTACGGCGAGCATCACCACTACCACGGCCAGCGCGGTGAAATACACCTTGCCGTTGTGCTTGATGGTAAAGCGGCCATGCGGGTCGGCATGCGAGATGCGCATGTATTTCTGCATGAAGCGGTAAGCGAAATTCTCTTCGGGCTTAAATTCCTCGTGCTGGTCCACCACGAACATTTTTATGCCGGTATACACGAGTATCGCGCCAAAGATGTACAGTATCCAGTGGAACTGCTGTATGAGCGCCACGCCCACGGTGATGAAAATGGCGCGGAACACGATGGCCATCAGGATGCCGATAAGCAGCACGCGCGCATAGGCGGTCTCTTTTACTTTGAAGAACCCGAAAATGAGGATGAACACAAAAATGT
>JBQCFV010000234.1:0-4686 GCA_051958695.1 Chitinophaga sp.
GCTGATGTAGCTTTTGCCATTGAAAATGATTTTCATCCCGGCGTTGAGGAAACAGTAGTTCCAGATCTGGTTCTCCAGGAAATCCGGTATATAATGATAGTTCTTGAAAACGGTATCGTCCGGGCTGAAGGTCACGAGCGTGCCGTTGGACTCGCCGGTGGGCGCTTCTTTATGTTCCTTCAGCAGCACGCCTCTTTCAAACTCCGCTGTTTTGGCCTTGCCTTCGCGGATGGAGGTGACTTTAAAATAGCTGCTGAGCGCGTTCACCGCTTTGGTACCCACGCCGTTGAGCCCTACCGATTTCTGGAAGGCCTTGCTGTCGTACTTCGCGCCGGTCTTGATCTTGCTCACCACGTCCACCACTTTGCCGAGGGGAATGCCCCGGCCGAAGTCGCGCACGGTAACGCTATGCTCCGATACTTTGATGTCTATCTGCCGGCCGAAGCCCATCATATGTTCGTCAATACAGTTATCCACCACCTCTTTGATGAGAATGTAAATGCCGTCGTCCATACTGCTGCCGTCGCCGAGCTTGCCGATATACATACCGGGGCGGAGGCGGATGTGCTCCCTCCAGTCGAGCGAGCGGATCGAATCTTCCGTATAGGCATTGAACATGTCTTTATTTTCTGCCATAGTCTGTCTGTTAAACTCTTGATGTTGAAACCGTTGGGGTGAGGCTGGCCCCGGCCCCTTACTAAATCTTTTAGCAAAACCCGGTCGTTGGCAAAAATAAAGGATTGTGACAATATCCCAAGTAGATTTTATGCACCATACTTATTTTACTGGAATTGAAAGGTTTGGGAGGATATGCACATTTTCCCTCCGCCGCCTGCCCCCAAACGCGCGAATAAATCACACGTTCGTAGAATAACGTGTTAACAATAAAATGCATATTTTTTTAAATAACTGGACAGCAACAGTCTATCAAATAAATTTCTATTCAAATATTATTTTATATGATTAAATTATCTATATTTACATTCAACTCCTGAAAAAAAGGGGGAATCTTCGAAAAGCATTAAATGTATCCTGATGAAAACTGTATTTTTTATGTACGTGGTGGCAGTGCTCGTCGTGGCACTCATAGTCACCTTCCTGGTAAGCCAGGAACAGCGGGACATGCACCGTTTCAAAAACGTGTTTATCCGCATGATGCAGAAGTTCGACTCCATTTTCCCATCATCAAACTTTTAACTTATCAATCCCTATACCTATGAAAACCGGATTACTTTTTAAACTGGCGTGCTTGTGCATTGCCTCCGTGGTACTGATCGCTCACTTCATGCGCACCTATTTTAAAAAGGCGCGCCCCGTGAAGCTGCGCTCCGCCCACTAAGCCAACATACAGGCCAAACCCGGCAAATAAAGGCTTGCCGCGGCACAGTTGAAAAAAACTGACTCGCTCCTTCCGGGCGGGTCTTTTTTTATCCCGCTATTTCTCCCTTCATAATAGTATTCTCTCAAAAAACATCCAAAGATTTGCAAACCCCGCGGGGATTCTGTAAATTGTCAACACGCACACAGGATAATACACTACAGTTACAGCTTGCACACGGGGGACCGTATCCCTCCCGTTATTATTAATTGATATTGCCGTTTGTAATGCGCTACCATTACAGCCGGCACTGATTCCACACCAATGAAAAGAAACCACATAGCGGCGATCGCTGCTGTAGGCCTGTTGCTTTTACGTGCGTGCACCTCCTCGCCCGGCAACCGCAATGCGACCGCCGGGAAACTGCCGGACGAAGTGGATTATAATTTCCACATCAGGCCCATTCTCTCCGACAAATGTTTTACCTGTCACGGCCCGGACGGTAACAAACGCCAGGCCGGTCTTCGCCTGGACATTGGCGACAGCGCCTTCAGGGCCCTTCGTGAAACACCCGGCGCATTCGCATTCGTTCCCGGCAAACCGCACGAATCCGAAGTATACCGCAGGCTTACCACCGAAGACACCTCGCTGCGCATGCCGCCGCCCAATTCCAACCTCCACCTTACCCAGCACGAGATCAAACTCATAGAAAAGTGGATCAAACAGGGCGCGAAATACAAACCGCACTGGGCCTTCGTACCGCCAAAAGCCGTAAAACCGCCGGAAGTGGAAGACGAAAAATGGCCCCGCAACGACATCGACCGCTTTGTGCTGCGGGGCATGGAGAACAATGGCTTGCAACCCAATCCCGAGGCGGATAAGGAAAGACTGCTCAAACGCGTCGCGCTCGATCTTACCGGCCTGCCGCCCACGCTCGGTATGATGGACCGCTTTCTCGCGGATACGCGCCCGGACGCCTACGAACGGCTGGTAGACACACTGCTCGCCATGCCGCAGTACGGCGAAAAAATGGCGGTACACTGGATGGACGTTGCGCGTTACGCGGACTCGCACGGCTACCAGGATGATAACAACAGATCAATGTGGCCCAGTAGCGACTGGGTGATACACGCCTTCAACGTGAACATGCCGTACGATACCTTCGTGACGTGGCAGCTGGCGGGCGACCTGCTGCCCCACGCCACCCGCGAGCAGATACTGGCCACCGGCTTCAACCGCAACCACAAGATCACCGAAGAAGGCGGCGTGATCGACGAGGAATACCGCGTGGAATATGTGCGCGACCGCACCAATACTTTTGGCAAGGCCTTTCTCGGCGTTACGATCGAATGCGCGCAATGCCACGATCATAAGTACGATCCTTTCACGCAAAAAGAATATTACCAGCTCTCCGCGTTCTTCAACAACATCCGCGAAGTGGGTCTCGAATCCACCGTGGGCGGGCCGGAAACGTACGCCAAAACGCCGTACATGGAAATTTCCAACGCGGAAGTGAAGAACGTGCTTTCGTTCATCAACCGCACGGATACCAACCGGCTGATCGTGTCCGTGATGGGCGAGCTGGATTCGCTGCGGCCTACGTATATCCTTAACCGTGGAGTGTTCGACGCGCATGGTCCTGAAGTGACCGCCGGCACGCCGCATTCCATTATGGACTTCAAACGGCAGCCCAACCGGCTCGGCCTCGCGCAATGGCTTTTCAACAAACAGAACCCGCTCACCGCAAGGGTGTTCGTAAACCGCATGTGGCAGGAAGTGTTCGGCAAGGGCATCGTAAAAACCTCCGGAGACTTCGGCATGCAGGGCGAGCTGCCCTCCCACCCCGCGCTGCTCGACTGGCTGGCCGTGGATTTCATGGAGCATGGCTGGGATATCAAACGGCTGATGAAACAGCTGGTGACAACGGCCACTTACCGGCAGTCGGCAGTTGCGCCCAAAGCAAAGCTCGAATCCGATCCCGATAACATCTGGCTTTCACGCGCGCCGCGCATACGCCTGCCGGCTGAGGGCATCCGCGATCTTGTGCTGGGCAGCAGCGGGCTGCTGGTGAAAAAGATCGGCGGGCCGAGCGTAAAGCCCTATCAGCCGAAAGGCTTGTGGGAGCTGGCCACTTCGGGGCGCGGCATCCTCGCCAACTACCAGCAGGACCATGGTGAAAGTCTTTACCGCCGCGGGTTATACACCTTCATTAAACGTACCGTACCGCCGCCTTCCATGATGATATTCGACGCCAGCAACCGCGATCAGTGCGAAGTAAAACGGCTCACCACCAACACGCCGCTGCAGGCATTGGTAATGCTCAACGATCCCACCGTGCTGGAAGCCTCCCGCGTATTGGCGGCGCGGCTGCTGCACGAAAAAAAGCCGCCGGTGGAAACCGCGTTCAGGATGATCGTTTGCCGCAAACCGCAGCCGGAAGAGCTGAAGATACTGCAGGAATATTACAGGGACAGGCAGGCGCATTTCCGCAGCCAGCCAGCCCTGGCAGGCAAGCTGCTGGACAACGGCGAATACAGGCTCCCCGCGAAGAACGAATTTTCCGATGTGGCCGCGCTCATGCAGGTGATCACCGCCATTTACAACCTCGAAGAATCGACCAGCAAAAGCTGACGGATTATCAACTTTTAAACACCTTCCTGATGGATAAAGAATTTCTCGAACACGGCCTGAACATGAACCGCCGCCGTTTCCTGAGCCGCCTGAGTCTCGGCCTGGGCAGCGTTGCGCTCGGTTCGCTCCTCATACCCGACCTGTTCGGCGGCGGCGGCATGGAAGAAGAAATGGGCTTCCCACCCGGCATCCCGCACTTTGCGCCCAAAGCCAAACGCGTGATCTATCTCTTCCAGAACGGCGCTCCCTCGCAGCTCGAATCGTTCGACTACAAACCAAAGCTCCGCGAAATGATGGGCCAGGAATTGCCCGCGTCCGTGCGCATGGGGCAAAGGCTCACGGGCATGACGGCCGGGCAGTCGTCGGTCCCGCTGGTGGGCTCTTACTACGACTTCCAGCAATACGGGCAGGCGCGCGCATGGGTAAGCGACCTGTTCCCGCATACGGCCAAAGTGGTGGACGATATCTGCATCGTGCGTTCCATGTTCACCGAAGCTATCAACCACGATCCCGCGCTTACCTTCTTCCAGACCGGCGCGCAGCAGGGCAATCGTCCGAGCATGGGCGCATGGCTCAGCTACGGACTCGGCAGTGCCAACGAGAACCTGCCGGCCTTCGTCGTGCTGATCTCCAAGGACCGCATCGACCAGCCGCTGTACGCCCGCCTGTGGGGCAATGGCTTTCTCCCGTCGATCCACCAGGGCGTGCAGTTCCGCTCCGGCGGCGATCCGGTGCTC
>JBQCFV010000235.1:0-2737 GCA_051958695.1 Chitinophaga sp.
GTTGCAGCCGGGCTTAACAGCGCAGCTGCCAGGAGCAATTTCTTCATACTTGGTAACAGTTTATTTCCTACGGGCAAAGTTGGCCATTCCCGCCGCCAAAAGCAAGGTTTTAATGATAAGCGGTGCGGGGAAAAACGGCTATTTCAGCACTTCCGCCAGCTTTTTTTCGAGGGCCCGGCCCCGGAGGTTGGCGGCAATGATCTTCCCGTCGGGGTCTACGAGGAAGTTTTGCGGGATGCCCTGCACGCGGTAGAGCTGCGCCGCGGCGTTGGCCCAGCCCTGCAGGTCGGATACCTGGGTCCATTCCAGCCTGTCCTGCTCGATGGCTTCCAGCCATGCGCTCCTGCTTTTGTCAAGCGATACGCCTAGCACGGTGAAATTTTTGTTCCTGAATTTGTGGTAAGCTGCCACCACGTTTGGATTTTCCTGCCGGCAGGGACCGCACCAGCTGGCCCAGAAGTCGATCAGCACGTATTTTCCGCGGAAGGAAGATAATTTTACCAGCTTCCCGTCCGGGCCTTTTTGTTCGAAGTCCGGGGCTTTGCCGGCATTCTCCTTTTCGCCGGGGGCAGCGGAAACTTCAACGGCCACGGCGCGGCCGAATTTGGTATTGCGAACGGCCGCGTCCAGCGAATTGAACTGTTTGCTGAACTCTTCCGGCGTCAGTCTGTCTTTCAGCTCGCCGTACAGCAAAAAGAGGCTGGCCTGCGCTTTGGGATGCTGTTTCACGAAATTCAGCCCCGTGCTCATCAGCTGGCTTTCAAATTTATCGGCCTTGGCGCGGAACGCAGCTTTGGCGGCCTCGTCGTCGCCTTTGATGCCGGCGGCTTCCCGGTTCAGCTCCTGCACTTTTTTGAGCACCGGCTCCATGGTTTTATGATATGCCTGCATCCATTGGGTCTGCTGCCCTGCTTTCATCGTTTTGGCCACGGGAAAACCGGCCGCATCGCCCTGTATTTCCACTTCGTTGTTTTCAGATACCAGCAGCATGGGATACTGCCTGCCTTCGAGCACCAGCGCGAACATGTCGTCCGGCGCGGGTTTGTAGGCGGTCACAAAGGAAAAGCTTCCGTCTTTCAGCTGCGAAGAATCCCTGGTATTGCCGTCTTCGCTAAAAAAGTACAGCTTCTGCCCTTCCTGCGCCGCCGCGATGTTGCCGCTCACTTTAAACTGGGCGCTGGCCATGGTGGCGGCCGCTAAATTGGAAAATAGGATGGATGCGGTTTTCATTTTTTATGCCGTTCTTTTAATATGGTTATTACATCTTCGAGCGTAAAGTCCTTGGCCTGCAGCAAGATCAGGTAATGGAACAACAAATCGGCGGCTTCGCCCAAAAACAGGTCGCGGTTGTCGTCTTTGGCCTCTATCACCAGCTCTACCGCTTCTTCGCCCACCTTTTGCGCCACTTTGTTGATGCCTTTGGCAAACAGCGAAGCGGTGTACGATTTTTCGTTCGGGTTTGTTCTCCGGTCGCGGATCACCTGCTCCAGCCCGCTGAGGAACGATGCCGCGTCAGCGTTCTTTTCGTTCCAGCACGTATCTGCGCCGGTGTGGCATACAGGCCCCACGGGATGCACTTTCAGCAGCAGCGTGTCCTGGTCGCAATCCGGCGCAGCGCTCACCAGCTCCAGGAAATTACCGCTTTCCTCCCCTTTCGTCCACAACCGGTTTTTCGAACGGCTGAAAAAGGTCACCCGTTTTTCGGCCAGCGTTTTGTCCAGCGCTTCGCGGTTCATATATCCCAGCATCAGCACGCGGTGGCTGATAGCATCCTGTATGATGGCCGGCACCAGTCCGTCCGGCGATTTTGAAAAGTCTACCTCCATCGGTAAAAATCACTTTAAATATAATAAATATATGTCAATCAAAAGCGTATCTGCACGCCTCTTTTGTAGAGATAATTTTTCAGTTCGGGTATCTCCATTTCCTTATAGTGGAAAATGCTGGCCGCCAGTGCGGCGTCTGCGCCCGCTTTTTCAAAAACGTCGGCAAAGTGCTCCATAGTACCCGCCCCGCCTGACGCGATCACCGGCACATGCAGGCTTTGGGAAAGACGCCCGGTGATGTCGAGCGCAAAACCCTGTTTGGTGCCGTCGTTGTTCATGGAGGTGAGCAGTATCTCGCCCGCGCCGCGTTCCACGGCCTCTTTCGCCCAGTCTGCCGTGCGCGTGTCGGTCTTTACCCGGCCGCCATTGAGGTATACGAACCAGTCGCCGTCCTCGAACCGCGTGTCGATGGCCAGCACGATGCATTGGCTGCCGAACTCGCGGGAAAGATCATTGAGCAGTTGCGGATTCTTGAACGCGGCGGTATTCACGGACACCTTGTCCGCACCGGCGTTCAGCAGTACGCTTACGTCTTCCACCGAAGCAATGCCGCCGCCTACGGTAAACGGGATGTTCACATGCCGCGCGATCTTCGTCACCAGCTCCGACAGTGTTTTCCGTCTTTCGTTGGTAGCGGTGATGTCGAGGAACACCAGTTCGTCCGCGCCCTGCTCCGCGTACAAAGCGCCCAATTCTATCGGGTCGCCCGCGTCGCGGATGTTCTCGAAGTTCACGCCTTTTACGGTGCGCCCGTCTTTGATGTCCAGGCAGGGTATGATGCGTTTTGTAAGCATATCTTAGAAAAATTTCTTCAGTTCCGGTAATGTGATGCGGCCTTCGTAAATGGCTTTGCCGATGATGACGCCGGCGAGGCCCGCGGCCTGCAATTCCTCCGCGTCGCCGATATGGCT
>JBQCFV010000236.1:0-2244 GCA_051958695.1 Chitinophaga sp.
ATATTCTTACGCTCCGCACCAAATATCAAAGCGTGGTTTATCTTTGTTGCTCCGGCAGGTCTTGCACGACCAGCTCCTGCTGAACTCCCCCAGGACAGGAATGTAGCAAGGGTAGGCGGTTGTAGCGGTGCGATATAAGTAACTTGCCATTTTTTTTTCCTTTATGGCCGGTTTCTCTCCTTTTAATTTCCGAAATTAGTTTGTTGGTTTGTTTGAATTGCCCGGAATGTTCGGAGATGGGCGCCATGTATTTATTTTAACAACAAGCAAAAACACGCACAATATGAAATTCTTTATTGATACGGCTAACCTGGCTCAGATCCAGGAAGCGCACGACCTAGGCATTTTGGACGGCGTTACCACCAATCCCTCGCTCATGGCCAAGGAAGGGATCAAAGGCGAAGCTGCCATCATGAAACATTATGAAGCCATCTGCGAAGTGGTGGAAGGCGACGTGAGCGCGGAAGTATTTTCCACCGACTTCAACAGCATCGTGGAAGAAGGCAAAAAGCTGGCCGCCATCCACCCGAATATCGTGGTAAAAGTGCCGATGATCAAAGACGGTGTGAAAGCCATCAAATGGTTCTCAGAAAACGGCATCCGCACCAACTGCACTCTCGTATTCTCCGCAGGTCAGGCCATCCTGGCCGCCAAAGCTGGCGCCGCATACGTTTCCCCGTTCATCGGCCGTATCGACGACAGCAACTGGGACGGCGTAGAACTGATCGCGCAGATCGCGCAGATCTACAGCATCCAGGGCTTCAAAACCGAGATCCTGGCCGCTTCCATCCGCAACGCCCTGCACATCGTAAAATGCGCTGAAAACGGCGCGGACGTTTGCACCTGCCCGCTGGATTCCATCCTCGGCCTGCTGAAGCACCCGCTGACGGATATCGGCCTGGCGAAGTTCCTGGAAGATGCGAAGAAAATGTAAGCGAAGTTATTTATGTATAATATATGAAAGCCATCCCACAAGGGGTGGCTTTTTTGTTTTCGATCGCTTCTCCTGTATTTCATCCTTAAAAGACGGCTTCTTTCAAACCCGGTCGTTCGGCAATTTCCTTTGATTGCCGCGTCATTCCTCCCGACGGTTTTTCTTTCAAACCCGGTCGTTCGGCAATTTCTTTTCATCACCGTATCCTTCCTCCCGGCGCCTCTTCCTCCAAACCTTTTACCCGCCCTCATTCTATCCACGGATTTCTAATGCCCATACCGTCTTCCCCTTTCAAATCCTTTCAATCTTCCCCATGCCGCATTCCTCCCACCAACCCCGCGCCCCGCAAGCTTCCTCCCAAATATTTCTTTCTCGTTTTCCCTTCCCCGAAATTTTTTTTACTTTTAATTTATTACATGTATCTTACTACCTCGTAAAGCAAGGTACCACGTTTAACTATACTTAAATCACCTAAAATAGCCAGAACACTTTCGATGGAAGCAAAATTCATTATGGCCCTCGACCAGGGAACCACCAGCTCCCGCGCTATCATTTTCGACCGTGCAGGGAACATTGTAGCCGTAGCGCAGAAAGAATTTAAACAGATCTATCCCCAGCCGGGATGGGTGGAGCATGATCCCAACGAGATCTGGTCTACCCAGGCAGGCGTAGCCGCCGAAGTGATCGTAAAAGCCGGCACCACCGGCGACCAGATCGCCGCCATGGGCATTACCAACCAGCGCGAAACCACCATCGTGTGGGACCGCGCCACCGGCAAGCCTTTGTATAACGCCATCGTATGGCAGGACCGCCGCACCGCCGCCTATTGCGACGAGCTGCGCGCGAAAGGTCTTGCCGAGAACATCCGTTCCAAAACCGGCCTGATCGTAGACGCCTATTTTTCCGGCACCAAAGTAAAATGGATACTGGACAACGTGGAAGGCGCCCGCAAAAAAGCGGAAGCCGGCGAGCTGGCATTCGGAACGGTGGACACCTGGCTGATCTGGAACTTCACCAAAGGCAAGCTGCATGTAACCGACGTGAGCAACGCATCACGCACCATGTTGTATAATATTCACAAACAGGAGTGGGACAAAGACCTGCTGGAACTGATGGACATCCCCGCTTCTATGCTGCCCGACGTACGGCCCTCCAGTGAAGTGTACGGGCATACCGAGGCCACGCTTACGCCCTTCGAACTTCCCATCGCGGGCATCGCGGGCGATCAGCAGGCCGCGCTTTTCGGACAGATGTGCATCGAGCCCGGCATGGTGAAGAACACCTATGGCACCGGCTGCTTCATGATGCTC
>JBQCFV010000237.1:0-5239 GCA_051958695.1 Chitinophaga sp.
GGCGGCGCGGTCGTCCGCAAAAGCGACGGAGCATAAACCCTTGCCCGTAGCGGCCGCCAGCATCGGGCCGAAGGCGGTACCGATGAAAGCATAGCGGATGGTGAGCGCTTCGCCGCCGTTGCGGTATTCGCCGGGCGTCATCGCTTCGAGGTTCACGAACATGTCGTGGAGGCGGCTGGTGCCGGAAAGACCGGTTTCGAAGGTAGCCTGCTCCACCGTATAATCTTTTGCCAGCAGCTCTTTGGCGTGTCGCAGGCTGATGTACTGCAGGAATTTCTTCGGGCTCACGCCGGCCCATTCCGTAAAGAGGCGTTGAAAATGATACGGGCTCATGTGCACGGCGGCTGCAATATCGTCCAGCGACGGCTGCACGGTATGGTTCGCGTGAATGTACGCGATGGCGTCTGCTATTTTATCGTAATGGTGCATCGTTTTTTTCTTGCAAATAACATTCGTTTTCATACCTGTACCACCTGTTTCTTGCTGTTTTGAGTTGGGTTGAAGTTACTGTATTCAATTTTAATGCGAAACATCGTGCAGAACAGGCATGAAAATGCCGCCGGGAGAAGCTCCTGCGGCGGCATTGCTGATAAAATGAATTGAAGCGGGGAGGGGTTTATACCTTCCTGGTCTTCACGTAAAAATTCTTATCTATTGCAAATTTTTCAGCATTCTTTATGGTAATCGTTTTCCATTCCGTGCCGGGTGTAATGGTTTGCCATTTACCGTTGCCGGGATCTATTTTCAGCGGCATGTCGAAATCTTTTACATCGGCCGTCCAGCGATAGCGCAGCTGGTTGCCAGTAATTGACTATTCGAATACGGGCGGTTGGGAGTGCCGCAGGTATTGGTCGAACACCTTGTCGAAATTTTTCCCGCTGATCCTGTTGATGTATTGTTCCACCTGCGTGGAAGTAACGGTTTGATGGTAAAACGTTTTGTTCAGCCCGCGTAATATTTTCCGGAAAGTATCGTCATTGCCGATCAGCTGGCGGATGGTGTGCAGCATGTTCGAGCCCTTGTAATACATATCGCCGGAGCCCTCCCGGTTCACGCCGTAAGGGCCGATGATGGGAATGTCGTTCGCGATGCGTTTGCGGATGCCCTGAACATAAGCGTTTGCCGCGTCCTTGCCGTACTGGCATTCGGTAAAGATCGTTTCGGAATAGTTGGTGAAAGATTCGTGCACCCACATGTCCGCAATATCTTTCGTGGTGATATTGTTGCCAAACCATTCATGGCCGCTTTCGTGGACGATGATAAAATCCCACTTCAGGCCCCAGCCGCTGCCGGAAAGGTCGCTGCCGCGGTAGCCCATTTTGTACTGGTTGCCGTAGGCCACGGCGCTTTGATGCTCCATGCCCAGGTGCGGCGTTTCAACGAGCTTGTAGCCGTCCTTATAAAAAGGGTAAGGGCCGAACCAGCGCTCGAAACATCCCATCATCGGTTTTACGACCTCAAAGTGGGCGCGGGCGCGGGGAAGGTTGTAATCCAGCACCCAGTAATCCAGGTCCAGCGGGCCTTCTTCGCCCTGGTAACGGTCGGAGAAATGCGCGTAATGACCGATGTTGAGCGCTACGTCGTAGTTATTGATCGGGTTGCTGATGTACCAGGTGGAAGTAACCGTGCTGTCCGTATTTTCACTGACGCCCAGCAGGCGGCCGTTCGATACGTTCGTGAGACCTTCCGGCACCGTTACGCGTAGGCGCATGCTGTCCGGCTCTTCGCTCTGATGGTCTTTGTTCGGCCACCATACGCTGGCGCCCAAACCCTGGCAGGCCGTGGCGATCCAGGGGCGGCCGAGCGAATCCTTCGTCCATACCAGCCCGCCGTCCCAGGGCGCGTGTTTGGCCTCGCGGGGAACGCCGTGGTAAGTGAGGGTAAGCTCCTGTTGGGAATTTAGCGGCTGCTCCGCCTGCAGCGTGATGAACCAGGCGTTGCCGTCTTTGGTGAACGCCAGTTCCTGCCCGTTCTGTACGGCTTTATCGAGCACCAGCGGCGTTTGCAGGTCGATCTGCATGCGCTGCGCGGGTTTCAGCACACGGTAACGGATCACGTTTACGCCTTCGATGGATCTGGCAGAGGGGTGAATGCTGACGCTGAGATCGTAAAAGGTAACGTCCCACCAGGAACGTTCCGCCGAAAGCGTGCCCCGCAGCGTATCCTGCCGGGAGAATTGCTGGCCGTAGGCCGTGGCGCTGAAAAGTATAACAAACAGAGCGGGAAAGATGCGTCTCATGAAAGGTTCAGATTTACGGGCAATATATTTTAAATGCGGCAAACGGCCGTCGCTTTTTTGACCGGTGGCGGATTTG
Source organism: Chitinophaga sp. (assembly GCA_051958695.1). Classification (GTDB taxonomy): domain Bacteria; phylum Bacteroidota; class Bacteroidia; order Chitinophagales; family Chitinophagaceae; genus Chitinophaga. Next base: position 2,316 of record JBQCFV010000237.1, read on the forward strand.
ACATTCCAGCGATTTCTGTCTACCTTAAAGCCGCTTTATGAGATACTTAGCCGTTCTGTTTTCCGTTCTGCTGCTTGCCTGCGGCCGGCGCAACACCCAAAAAAAGATGGTGTTCCGTTACAACCAGCAGGAAGGCATTCCCTCGCTCGACCCGGCCTTTGCCAAGAACCAGGCCATCATGTGGGCCGTGCGCCAGCTGTTTAATACGCTGGTGGAGCCGGACAGCCTGCTGAACATCCGGCCGTCGCTCGCGAAAAGCTGGGAGGTGAGTGACGACCGGCGCACTTATATCTTTCATTTAAGGAACGACGTATACTTTCATGACCATGAAGTATTTCCCGGCGGCAAAGGCCGGAAGATGACGGCGGCCGACGTGGCATACAGCTTCAGAAGGGTGATGGAACCTGCCACGGCTTCGCCCGGCGCCTGGATATTCAACGACAAGGTAGATCCGGAGAAAGGTTTCCGCGCGCTGGACGACACGACGTTCCAGCTGACGCTGCTGCAGCCGTTCCACCCGATCATGGGTATTTTGAGCATGCAGTATTGTTCCGTAGTGCCGCACGAAGCCGTGGAGAAGTACGGGAAAGATTTCCGGAAACATCCCGTGGGCACCGGCCCCTTTGTTTTTCATTTCTGGGATGAAGGGCAGGCGCTGATCCTGCATAAGAATAAAAATTATTTCGAGAAAGACGAAGAGGGTCAACGGCTTCCGTACCTCGACGCGGTGAAAGTAACCTTTGTGGACAGCAAGGGTACCGAGTTCCTGCTTTTCCGCCAGGGCGAGCTCGATTTTGTGAACGACATCGAAACCTCGTTCAAAGACGAAGTGCTGACCAAACAGGGCGAGCTGAAAAAGGAATGGGCGGGGAAGATCGTGCTGGTGAAAGCGCCGTACCTCAACACCGAATATTTCGGGATCGTGATGGACCCGGGCAAACCCGGCGTAAAAGGTTCGCCACTGCTGGACATACGGATCCGCAAAGCCATCAACTACGGTTTCGACCGTACGAAAATGATGACCTACCTGCGCAACAGCATCGGCATACCCGCCACCTCCGGTTTTGTGCCGGCCGGGCTGCCGTCCTTTGATACCTCGGTAGTTAAGGGCTATCATTACAATATTCCTTTAGCAAGAAAGCTGCTGCGCGAAGCCGGTTATCCTGACGGGAAAGGACTGCCGCCGATCAGGCTCGTTTCCATCCCCATCTATGCCGACCTCGCCGATTATGTGGCCCGCCAGCTGCAAAGCCTGGGCATGCAGGTAAACGTGGAAGTGATCCAGAAAGGTACGCTGATGGACCAGGTGGCCAAATCCGCCGTACCGTTCTTCCGCGCCAGCTGGATCGCCGATTACCCCGACGCCGAGAGTTACCTCGCCATGTTCTACAGCAAAAACCCCGCGCCGCCCAACTACACGCGCTACAACAATCCCGCCTTCGACCGGCTTTACGAAAAAGCGCTGCTGGAAACCAACGATTCCGTCCGTTACCGGCTGTACCAGCAAATGGACCAGATGGTGATCGACGATGCGCCCGTGGTACCGTTGTTTTACGACATCTCCATCCGGTTCCGCCAGCCCAATGTGACCGGGCTTACCAGCAACGGCCTCAACCTGCTGGAACTGCGGCGGGTGCGGATAGAGTAGGAGCTCATATCAGATATTAATATATTCATTAACATGGAGTTAAATTATTAGTCAAAGCCAATATTTAAGTTACCTTTGCGGTTCATTTTTTCATTTTATTTAATGAGTGGTAACATGGCAGCGATCCTGATATTTTTCTTTGCACACTGGTTCCTATCTTTGTTCTTTCATACATTTTTCCTTCACCGGTATGCATCTCACCAGATGTACGATACCAGCAAGGGCTGGGAGCGCGTATTTTATTTCTGCACCTGGTTTTTCCAGGGTTCTTCATATTTGATACCGAGAGCGTACGGCGTAATGCACCGCATGCACCATGAGTACAGCGATACCGAGCACGATCCGCATTCACCGCATTATTTCAAGGACGTTTGGCATATGATGACGCATACCCGCGAGATCTATGCAGGTTTTGTGACCGGTAAAGTAACGCCCGATGCGCAGTTCACCAAAGACCCGCTGCCCGTTTGGGACGCGATGGACAAATTCGGCGATTCCCGCTGGACGCGTTTTGCCTGGATCGGTATTTACGTGGCTTTTTACGCGGTATTTGCGCCGAGCCTCTGGTGGTGGCTGCTGCTGCCGATCCATTTCCTGGTAGGTCCCGTACAGGGCGCCGTAGTGAACTGGTGCGGTCACAAATACGGTTACAGCAATTACGACAACGGTGATCAGTCCCGCAATTCCGAGCCCTGGGGCATTCTGCTGCTGGGCGAGTTGTTCCAGAACAATCACCACAAGCATAAAGACAGCGCGAACTTCGCCAAAAAATGGTACGAATTTGACCCGACTTACCCGGTGATGAAAGCAATGCATTGGGTGGGGATCATCAAATTACGTGAGTCTGCAACGGCGAAGATCAAGTCGCCGGAGAAAGAGAAACAGGCGGCGTAACGTTTGTTTTTGAAGAGATTGAAGCAGCCATCCGGGTTTCGGGTGGCTGTTTTTTATATGTTGAGGGCGGTTTTGATGACCGGTCATCATATTCCGGACGAATTTACGGTTTCAATCGTTCGATCTCTTTCCTCAAAGTTTGTTTTTCAGTTTTTGATTTTGTCAGCCCGATAGCCTGTTCATAATGAAAGATCGCTTTTTGGACATCTGTACCGGCATAGAGGTAGCCTAACAATTCGTGATAGTAATTGCTGTCTGTCAGCCCGAGTTTTTGGGCTTCTGGAATTGCTTTATCATGCCCGTAAACCTGGGCGAATGCAAATGCCCTGTTTAATGCCGTCACGGGCGAATATTCAATAAGAATAAGCTGATTGTATAACTG
>JBQCFV010000238.1:0-14555 GCA_051958695.1 Chitinophaga sp.
CCATGGTAATATGTTCGGCGCGTTCCAGTTCGTGGCCGAAGCCTATAATAACAAGCTCAACCCCGAAGATCCAAAGGATAAACGTCTTAAAGTGAAGCCTATTGTGGGTTGTGAGTTTTATCTCGTGGAAAACCGCCACAAGCGCCAGTTTACACGCGAAGAAAAAGATATGCGCTATCACCAGGTGCTGCTCGCGAAAGACGACAAGGGTTACAAAAATCTCATCAAACTCTGCTCCCTCGGCTATATGGAAGGCCTTTACGGCAAATATCCGCGTATCGACAAGGAGCTGATCCTGCAATATCACGAGGGCCTCATCGCCACCACCTGCTGTCTTGGCGCATCCGTGCCCAAAGCCATTCTCAAAAAAGGCGAAGAAGAAGGCGAAAAGGAATTTAAATGGTGGCTGGATATTTTCGGCGAGGACTTTTATGTAGAAATGCAGCGCCACGGCATTCCCGAGCAGGACGTCGTGAACGAATGCCTCGTGCGGTACGCCAAAAAATACAATGTAAAGATCATCGCGTCGAACGACAGCCATTACGTGGAACAGGCGGACGCCAACGCACACGACATCCTGCTTTGCATCAACACCGGCGAAAAGAAAAGCACGCCTTCGATGAAGGAATTTTCAGACGACGACGTGATGGTGAAGAACAAACGTTTTGCTTTTTATAACGACCAGTTCTATTTCAAGAACACGCAGGAGATGGGCAAGCTCTTCTCCGATCTGCCGCAGGCGCTCGACAATACCAACGAGATCGTGGATAAAGTGCAGCTGCTCGATCTGAAGCGCGACATCCTTCTTCCCAACTTCCCTATCCCTCCCGAATTTATTACGCAGGACCAGTACCTGCGACACCTCACGTACGAAGGCGCTCGCCAGCGTTACGCGGAGATCACGCCCGAAGTGGAGGAAAGGCTGAACTTCGAGCTGAACGTGATCGAGAACATGGGTTTCGCCGGTTACTTCCTCATCGTGGGCGACTTCATCAAAGCAGGGCGCGAGCTGGGCGTGTTCATCGGCCCGGGGCGCGGTTCCGCGGCGGGTTCTGCCGTAGCGTACTGTATCGGCATCACCAATATCGATCCCATCAAATACGACCTCCTGTTCGAACGTTTTCTCAATCCGGAACGCAAGAGCATGCCCGATATCGATACGGACTTCGACGATGAAGGCCGTCAGAAAGTAATTGATTACGTGGTGCAGAAATACGGCCGGCAGCAGGTGGCGCAGATCATCACCTACGGCACCATGGCCGCTAAAATGAGCATCAAAGACGTGGCGCGCGTGATGGACCTGCCGCTGCAGGATTCCAACGGGCTCGCCAAGCTCGTGCCGGATAAACCGGGCATCCAGCTGTCGCGCATCTTCAACGCGCCGCTGGACGGGGAGAAAAGTCTTGCTGAAAAGGAAGGCCTGGCGGCGGAAGACCTCGAGAACGTAAAACGGCTGCGCGAGCTGATCAAAGGCAACGACCTGCAGGGCGAAGTGTTGCGTGAAGCCTGCGTGCTGGAAGGTTCCGTGCGCAACACCGGCATACACGCGGCCGGCATTATCATCGCTCCCACCGACCTTTCCGAGCTGATACCCGTTACCACCGCGAAAGATTCCGACCTGCTGGTAACGCAATTCGAAGGCAACGTGATCGAGAGCGCAGGCGTCATCAAGATGGACTTCCTGGGTCTCAAGACCCTCACCATCATCAAAGGCGCGCTGCAAATGATCAAAAGGAACCATGGAGTAGACATCGTGATAGACGACATCCCGCTGGACGATGCCAAGACCTTCGAGCTGTACCAGAAAGCGGAAACCAACGCTACTTTCCAGTTTGAAAGTCCGGGTATGCAGAAGTACCTCCGCGAGCTGAAGCCGGACAAATTCGCCGACCTTATTGCCATGAACGCCCTGTACCGCCCGGGCCCGCTCGAGTACATTCCGACCTTCATCCGCCGCAAGCACGGCCTGGAGCCTGTTACGTATGACGTGCCCGTGATGGAGGAATATCTCGCGGAAACCTACGGCATCAACGTATACCAGGAACAGGTAATGCTGCTCAGCCAGAAAATGGCGAACTTCTCCAAAGGCGACGCGGACATTCTCCGGAAAGCCATGGGTAAAAAGCAGAAAGCCGTGCTGGACAAAATGAAGGCCCAGTTCATGGAAGGCTGCAAGGCCAACGGGCACGATCTGAAAATGTGCGATAAGGTATGGACGGACTGGGAAGCGTTCGCATCCTACGCGTTCAACAAATCCCACTCCACCTGTTATGCTTTCGTGGCGTACCAGACCGCCTATCTCAAAGCCCACTATCCCGCCGAATACATGGCCGCCGTGCTGAACAACGCCAGCAACCTGGAAAAGATCACCTTCGTTATGGAAGAGTGTAAACGCATGGGGCTGGACGTATTGCCCCCGGATGTGAACGAATCGTTCAAAGGCTTTGCAGTGAACAAAAAAGGACAGGTGCGTTTCGGTCTCGCCGGTCTTAAAGGCGTAGGCGAAGCCGCTATCGAGAATATCATCGAAGAGCGCGAAAAAGGCGGCGCCTACGCGAGCATCTTCGACATGATCAAACGCGTGAACCAGCGCGCCGTCAATAAAAAATCGCTGGAAGCACTGGCCATGAGCGGCGCGCTGGACTGCTTCCCCGAGCTGCACCGCGCGCAGTATTTTCATGCGGCGGACGGCAGCACCGGTTTGGAAAAGATCATCCGTTTCGGGCAGCAGGTGGCTGCGGGAAGCTCTACCTCCGGCGGCCTGTTCGGCGACACGCTCATGGACGATATACCGTCGCCGAAGATCCCGCCCTGCGATCCCTGGCCGCTGACCATCAAGCTCAACAACGAAAGGGACGTGACGGGCATCTATATTTCCGGCCACCCGCTGGACGATTACAAGTTCGAGCAAAAATATTACCGGATGAACACGCTGGCCGAAGTGACCGACTACCAGAACCAGATCAGCGGCGCTTCAGACAACAACAAAGGCAAAGCGAAGGATTTCAGGATGGCCGTATACGTAAGCGGCGCCGTGGAGCGCATTTCGCGGAACAACAAGCAATTCGGCATCATGACGCTGGAAGATTATACCGGCAAATTCGAGTTCGCGCTCTGGAGCGAGGATTTCCTCAAGTTCAACACACATTTCAAAACCGGGCTTTGCCTGTACGTGCACGGCGGCTTCAAGCCGCGCCGGTTCAACGAGAACGAATATGAGTTCCGCGTAAACAGCATGCAGCTTTTGCAGGAAGTGAAACGCACGCACACCCGCAAGATCGGGCTGATCACCATGCCGCAGTTCATCACCCCGCAGCTGATCGATTTCCTGTCGGACAACATCCAGAAAAACCCCGGCAAAGCCGAGATCTACTGCCAGCTGATAGACCGCGACGAGGAGCTGATGGTAAAAATGCACACCTTCACCAAACACGTGGAGATGAATGACGAACTGGCACAATTCTTAGAGAGCCAGCCGGATATCGATGTTTACATTGACACAATCAATAAGTAGCGATGCCAAAAAAGCAGTAGTTTTACACCGGTTTAGTTTTTGCATATATTGCATACCGGTTCACCGTGAAACGAACCGGTAACAATTTGGAAACCAATCATTTGAATAAAAATTTTAAACTTTTAAATCTATAAAAATGGCTTTAGAATTCACAGATGCGAACTTTCAAACCACGGTTTTGAGCTCCGACAAGCTGAGCGTGGTGGACTTTTGGGCGGAATGGTGCGGCCCCTGCCGTGCGATCGGCCCGGTGATCGAGGAACTGTCTAAAGACTACGACGGTAAAGTGAACGTTGGTAAAGTGAATGTGGACAACAACCCGCAGATCTCCATGAACTACGGCATCACCAGCATCCCCGCTATCCTGTTCATTAAAGACGGCAAAGTGGTGGATAAACAAGTGGGCGCGGTACCCAAATCCGTTCTGGAAAAGAAGATCCAGGCTAATCTTTAGTGCTGGAGAACGCATAAAACTGAAAAAGCAGCTCGTACGAGCTGCTTTTTTTATATTTCTTCAGGGAGATATTATCGTAAAAGGGTGAAGGTCCCCTTCCGTTCCTCAATCACCGGTTCGCCCTCGCCGGTCCAGAACCCGTACTGCACTACATACACGTAGGTGCCAATAGGCTGCGGCTCGCCGTTGTATTTGCCGTCCCAGCCCTTGCGCTGATCGGTCACCTGGCTCAATAACTGCCCCCAGCGGTTATAAACCAGCATGTTGAACAGGATCAGGCCGGCGCTTTTTGGCCTGAACACATCGTTCACTCCGTCGTTATTGGGACTGAAGGCGTTAGGCAGATTAAAGTTCCGGTTATAAGTGACCCTGACCAGCACCGTATCGGATTTAATGCAATTGGTACCGGTAACGGTATGTACGATGTAGCGGCTATCGCGTACCGGCATTGCCACCGGCGACGCGCAATCAAAACAGCTTAACGAAGGGTCCGGCTCCCATAAATAATCCGGCGAATTTTCAGCGTACAACGTAATTCTTTCACCGATATTGATCGTTGTATCATTGTTGACGATCAGTACAGGAGGCCCGAATTCATGATCGACATGAAATTGCTGTTCCAGCAGGCAACCGTTCGCATCCGTGACCGTCAGCCCATAGTCCCCGGCGACAAGGCCGGTAATCAGCGGCGAATTACCTGTTACGCCGTTCCAGGTGTAAGTATAGGGCGCAGTACCACCCGAAGCGATCACGGAAGCGGTGCCCGCCCCGTTATTGCAAAGTTCGTTCACCACGTTCACCGGCCCCTCGATCGGCGGCGGACCGCTGAGCACTACTTCCTGGCTGTCTATACAGCCGCTGTTGCGAACGTACAGTTTATACGTCCCCGCCCCCAGTCCCGGAAATTCGGGCAGAACACCAAAAACCCCACCTTCCATCGCGTATTGAAAAGGGCCAGTGCCCTGCGCTGCCGACATCGTGATGATGCCATCGGTTGAGTAAGAACAGGTCGGATCGGTTTTGGTATGGGCGGCTTCTAAAATATTGACGGGGTCTTTGATAATGGAAAAAGTGTGCGTGGCTTCGCAGCCATTAGCATCCGTGACCACTACGGAATAGCTGCCCAGCGCGAGATCCGCAAAACTGCCGGTATTTTGCGCCGGTGCGTTATCCAGCGAATAGCTGAAGGGAGAAACGCCGCCGCCGGACTGAATTTCCGCGCTGCCGGTCAGGTGCTGGCAATCGATCATCGCCGTGGTGGAAGTAACGGAAAATGCAGGGCTGAAAGAGAGTGCCACCTCGTCCATTACAGCGCAGCCGCCATTGGCCACCGACACGGAGTAATTGCCATCGGCGCTGGCGGTTATAGTACGGGTATCGGCCCCGGTATTCCAGGAATACCGGAAATCTGCGCCGGCTCCCGCATCGAGCGTAATCTGCGCGCCATCGCATGCGGAACGGTCAAGGCCGAGATCTACGGTGGGCGGGTCCACTACCACGATGGTCTGACAGAAGCTTTGCTGGGTGGCCGTGCCTTCATCCGTGATCAGGTTCACGGTATATCTTCCGGGAGCGCTGTAGCTAAACGAAGGCGGCGTGGCGGCGGTGGAAGACGGGATGCTCGCGTCCGTACAGCTTTTGAAGGAAATGCGGGAAAGAGTACCCGCCAGCACATTTGGAACAAATGCATACAACTCGTTGTCCACCCTGAACAATGAAGAAATGGAATGCCCGAAGCTGAGCATACCGCCAGGATTGCCGAGATTCACGCCGGTAGCCGTTCCGCCAAGCCCCCCGCTGAAATTGATACGGGAAAGATGATTGGTGCCGGCATTATCACCGTTGACAACCAGCGCCATGGTTTGCCCGCATTCGCGTATGAAGCTGATATCGCGGGGATGGTTAAGCGAGCCTCCAGGGTCGCCAAGGTCTTCAGCCACCGAGGTGTTTAGCAGGCTGTTCCCGAAATTGAGACGCACCAGGCGATCGCTGCTTTCGTTCACAACGAATACATACCAGGTGCCATTGTCTTGTATGGCATAAAGGCCGGTAGGCCTTGAGAGCGAATTTCCGACATTGCCCAGGTTGGTGCCCGCCGGCGGTGTGCTGAAATCAGTACCGAAATCAAAGCGGGTGATCGTATTGTTCTCAAAATTGCAGGTGAACCCATAATGACGGCCTCCTTCTTCAAACGTATAAAGGTCCGCCGGGTAAGCCAGGTTGCCGATGTTGCCCCAGTCAGTAACCGTGGGGGAAGGATTATTGAGATTGGCCCCAAGATCCACCCTTACGATCTTCGAGCCCTGCGCTGCAGTGCCGCCCACAATAATCAGGTGATAACCGGTCGCGTCCTGCACCAATTGAATGCCTTCCCCGCTCAGCGGGGCCAGGTTGCCCAGCAGCTCCGTAGCGGTAGGCGTGTTCAGCATGCTATTCCCGAAATCGAGCCTTACCAGCGACCGTTTGCTGTTACTCACTACAAACACGTAAAAATTCCCGTTCTGTTCGCCGATCACGGTGAATACCGGCCACACGAGCATTCCGTCCGGGTTGCCGAGCGTTTCAAGCACCGGCTGGTTGTACACGCTGCCGGAGCAAAAGTTCCAGAAACTGGTAGTTGTTCCCGTGGAAGTATTCTGCAATTGTATCGGCGTATTGACACAAACCGTGTCTGGCGCGGTAAAACCGATCGTTTGGGCCTTTAAAAGGAATGGGAAACACAACAGAAAAAGAAAGAATGATCTCATCAAAACGTATAGGGAATTTTGGAACGCAATATATCAATAAAAATTAGAGTTCCTTATCCCACTAACGGGTAGCAGACTGAGTTTTTTGTTCCGGGAAGGCTTCATATGACCATAATCCCTTATTTTGCCTGGTAAATCAATCTCTGAGAATGCTACAATGGGAAAATGTTGCCCGCGGCATGCTGGGTATGGTCTTTCTGGTCCTCGTTTGTTACCTCCTGAGCAATAACCGCCGCGCCGTCAGCTGGAAGCTGGTTGGCATTGGCATCTGCGCCCAGGTGATGTTCGCCATGGGCGTGCTGAATACCCAGCTGGGCGGCCAGCCCGTATTCTGGGTGCTTTTCGGCCTTATGATCCTTGTTTACAGCATTAACCGTTTCCGGCGAAAACAGCGCGAAGGTTTCGGCCTTCCCACCGACCTCTGGAGCTGGCTGCTGGCGCTCGCCGCATTGCTCGGCTTTTTTGGCGGCATTATCCGCAGCGGGCAATTCCCCCTTCCCGCGGTCACCTTCGCCGTGGGGCTTGTACCGATCGTGGTGATGGTGAAAGTGTTGCAGAAACGGAGCGTGGAGCTGCTGAAGTGGACGGTATTGGCGGGCTGCGTGCTGCTCACGCTTTCCGTGTACATGCGCTGGTGCCCGCCCGACGTCTTCAGAAGCACGCTTTCCGGCGTTTCCAGCGCTTTTGTGGACCTTATCAATATCAGTCATAAAGGCACCGAATTTATGTTCCAGGGGCTGGCGGATTACCGCGGCGAATGGGGCTATATCTTTGCCGTGCAGGTGCTGCCCAATATCATCTTTTTTGCGGCATTGAGCTCCGTGCTGTATTACCTGGGCATTTTGCAGAAGATCGTGTACGTGTTTGCCTACCTGCTCAACAAGCTGAGCATTTCCGGCGCGGAAAGCCTGTCCACGGCCGCCAACATCTTCCTCGGGCAAACCGAGTCCCCGCTGATGATACGGCCGTACCTGGAAAAGATGACGCGTTCCGAGATACTCTGCATCATGGTGGGCGGCTTCGCGAATACGGCGGGCAGCGTACTGGCGGCCTATGTAGGCATGCTGGGCGGCTCGGACGTGAGCCAGCAGGAATATTTCGCGCTGCATATGCTCAGTCAAAGCATCATGAGCGCCCCGGCGGCCATCGTGTGCGCCAAGATCCTCTTCCCCGAAACGCAATCGCACCTCATACAAAAAGACCTCTACGTGCCCCGCGAAAAGCTGGGCGACAATTTTCTGGACGCGCTGTCCATCGGCACCACGGACGGGCTGAAGCTGGCCGTGAACGTGGGCGCCATGCTGATCGTATTTACCGCGCTGATGTACGTGGCCAACGCCATGCTCGGCTGGGTGGGCGATCAGACGGCCCTCAACCCGCAGGTGGCGGCCATGAGCGGCGGACAGTACAAGGAACTGAGCCTCGAAATGATCCTCGGCTACCTGTTCAGCCCGGTGGCCTGGATGATCGGCGTGAACAGCCAGGACATGCTGGCCGTGGGGCAATTGCTGGGGCAAAAGACCGTGCTGAACGAATTTATCGCCTACCAGTCGCTGTCCGTGATGAAGGACGCCAACATGATCCACGACCCGAAATCGTTGCTGATCGTGACGTATGCGTTATGCGGCTTTGCCAACTTCGCGTCCATCGGCATCCAGATCGGCGGTATCAGCCAGCTGGCGCCCAACCAGCGCCGCAACCTGACGGAACTGGGCGTAAAGGCGCTTATCGGCGGCACCATCGCCTGCCTGATGTGCGGGTGTATCGCCGGGGCGTTAAGTTGATGCCCGGGAGCGGCTCCCGTCCTGATGTGCGGCGCCGAAGCCGGAGGTTAACGGCAACTTCTCGGCGCTCGTTCGTCAGTCCGTTGCCGCACAATCATTTGCAAAGCCGCCGGACGGCATTTTAAGCCAGTCCGGCGATTAATTCCCGTTAATTTGAACGGCGCTAAGTACATTTACAGGACAGAACCATTTTTTGATCATATCACTATCACCTATAACGGATATCACTTGCGAAATTTTATCCTGCTCGCGCTTTGTATGTTTTTCTTCGCGGGCGCTGCAGCTCAACGGAAATGCGGTACGGAAACGGCGCTTGCCGAACGCCTGAAAGCCAGGCCCGCATTGCAGGCCAGAGTGCAGGCCGTTGAAGCTACGCTCCAGAAAATAAGGCCCCCGAGGCTCTTCCAGCGGGTGAACCCGCGGGTTACCATCCCGGTGGTGGTGCACATCGTGCTGCCCGACCCTGCGGCGGTCACCGACCAGCAGATCCTCAACCAGATCGCTGCCCTGAACCTGGATTATATCGCGCAGAACCCTGACATTGCCGGTGTACCGGCCGCCTGGCAGGGCCTCGCGGGCAATGCCGAGCTGCAATTCTGTCTTGCTGCGCGCACGCCTGACGGCGACCCCTCCGGCGGCATCACCCGTACCGTTACTTCCCGCAGCGGCTTTTCCATCAACGATGCGGCCGCCGGCGTAAAATACGCATCCTCAGGCGGCGCTCCCGGCTGGGACAATACCCGTTATCTCAACATCTGGGTATGCGTACTGGAAGATAACTTCCTCGGCGTGGCCACCCCGCCCGGCAATGTATTCCCTCCTGAAGAAGACGGCGTGGTGGTGAATTACCGCGCCTTTGGCGATGTCGGCTCCGCGCGTGCCCCCTTCAATCTCGGCCGCACCCTCACCCACGAAATAGGCCATTACTTCGGTCTGCGCCACATCTGGGGAGACGACGGCGGCGATTGCTCCGGAGACGATGGCGTGGGCGACACCCCGCTCCAGGGCAGCGAAACCTACGGTTGCCCCTCCGGCGTGCAAACCGATCAATGCTCTCCCGTAGCGCCCGGTTATATGTACATGAACTTCATGGATTATGTGAACGACGCCTGCATGCTGCTTTTCACCACCGGCCAAACCGACCGCATGCGCAACGCGCTGGACGCGCAACGCGCCTCGCTGCTCAGCTCCGACGGATGCGTGCCCGTAAACCTGCGCAGTGTGGACGCGGGCGTGGCGGAAGTGCTGCAGCCCTCCGGCTATCGCTGCGAAGCAGGGCAAACGCCGCTGGTGACATTGAAGAACCGCGGCTTTGACGAGCTGACTTCCGTGACCATCCGCTACACCGTAAACGACGGCGCGCCCACGGACTTCCAATGGACGGGACAGCTCGCCTCTCTTGAGCAGATCGGCGTAACGCTGCCTGCATTCCAGGCAGGGCAAGGCAATTTCACCCTCAAAGCCTGGACGGTAAACCCGAACAACGAAACAGACGAACAGCCTGAAAACGATACCGCTTCCACCACTTTCAGCTACCGCGCACCGGCGTCCATGCCGTTCAGCGAAACTTTCGAAGGCAGCGCGTTTCCTCCGGAAGGTTTCAGCATCCGCAATCCTGACCGCAGCTTTACATGGCAAAGGGCCTTCACGGGCAGCCAGGGAGCGGGCGCCAGCGGCCGCAGCGCCTTTGTGCGCAATCTCGGCTATGCCACCAACAACGAAGTGGACGACCTCGTAGGGCCAGTAATAGACGCCACCCATGCGGATTCCGTGTTCGTCAGCTTTGACGTGGCGGCCGCGGCGGCTACGGCGCTGAACGTGACCGGCAATGCATGGGACACGCTGGAAGTAATGGTCACGCTCGATTGCGGCCAGACCTTCATTCCTACCGGCTACAAAAAATGGGGCCCCACGCTGGTAACACGCAAAACGCCGACGGACGTTGAATTTGTGCCCACCGACGACGAATGGCGGACGGACACGGTAGACCTTACGCCGTTCGTGAACAGGCAGCCTTTCCGCGTCGTATTCCGCAACACCACCAATTACGAGAACAATGTGTACATCGACCAGGTGAACATCTTCAAAAAAGACGTGAACGCCGACCTCGCCAGCCGCGGCATCCTGATATGGCCGAACGCTTTCAGCAGGCAGTTCTACATCGAGTTCAGCACCTGGCCGGACGACCTGAAAGCCATTGCCGTGTACGACGCCGCAGGCCGCCAGGTATACCGCCAGCAGCCCGTGATCCGCAGCGGCAACCGCACCACAATTGATTTGGTAAATGCCTCAAATGGTGTTTACTTTGTAACGTTATTTTACAGCCAACAGGTGAGGACATATAAAATAGTGAAAGCAAAATGACGACGACGAACATAGCACCAAAGCCCGGATTACTGGCGATTTTGTCTGCCCCCTCATTGGACAAGGAACTGAAGCGTATCGCAGACAAAGTGCTGAACCGGGAAAGACTTACGCAGGAAGACGGGATAACGTTGTTTGAAAAAGGGGAAGTGGGCTATCTCGGCGCGCTGGCCAACTTCGTGCGTGAACGCCTTCACGGCAACAAAACGTATTTCAACCGCAATTTTCATATCGAGCCGACCAACGTTTGCGTTTTTACCTGCAAATTCTGCTCTTATTCAAGATTATACAAAAACCGTGAAGACGGCTGGGAACTGAGCATCGACGAGATGCTCGACATCGTGAAAAAATACGACGACCAGCCCGTTACCGAAGTGCATATCGTAGGCGGGGTGCATCCCAAAATGAACCTCGACTTCTTCACCGAACTGATGCGCCGCATCAAGGCCCACCGCCCGGACCTTCACATCAAGGGTTTTACGCCCGTAGAGCTGGATTACATGTTCCGCAAAGCGAAAGTAAGCGTGGAAGAAGGCATGCGCATTATGAAAGACGCCGGCCTGCAATCCCTTCCCGGCGGCGGCGCAGAGATCTTTCACCCTGACATCCGCGCGCAGATATGCCACGACAAGGTGGACGCGGAAGGCTGGCTGCACATTCACCGCGCGGCGCACGCGCTGGGCATGGTCACCAACGCTACCATGCTGTACGGTCACATCGAACAGTTCTGGCACCGCATCGATCACATGGAACGCCTGCGCCAGCTGCAGGACGAAACACACGGCTTCAACACCTTCATCCCGCTGAAATTCCGCAATAAAGACAACGACATGGCGCATGTGCCCGAATCCACCATCGTGGAAGACCTCCGCATGTACGCCATCGCGCGCCTGTATATGGATAATTTCCAGCACCTCAAAGCCTACTGGCCTATGCTGGGGCGCAACAGCGCGCAGCTCACGCTTTCCTTCGGCGTGAACGATCTCGACGGCACCATCGACGATACCACCAAAATCTACACCATGGCCGGTTCCGAAGAACAGTCCCCTTCCATGAACACCGCGCAGCTGGCCATGCTCATCAAACAGGCCGGCAGAATTCCCGTGGAAAGAGATACCGTGTACAACGAAGTGAAAGATTATTCCGAAGTGGAATTTACCGAAGAAGAACTATTGCAATAAAAACATCTGTTAATATTTGAGAAGAGGAATGGCAAGGCTTTTCCTCTTTTTCTTTTTTAATTACCTTCAAGCCTCAAATTGCGTAATCATGAAGAATCTTATGTGGGCACTGGCGATCTCCGGCGTAGCACTGGCCGCTTCCTGCCAAAACCAACCTCAGCAGGAAAGCAGCAGCTCCGCTTCCACTTCAGCCACCGCGCCCGCGGCAGACGGCCCCCAGTTTAAAAAAGAAGGCCAGCTGTCGTTCATCAGCAAAGCCAAAGGCGATACCATCAAAACGATCGATATCGAAATTGCAGAAACGGACGACGAAAGGGCCCGCGGCCTGATGGACCGCAAATCCATGCTGGACTCACAAGGCATGCTGTTTATTTTCGCAGCGCCCGAAGAACAATCCTTCTGGATGAAGAACACTTACATTTCGCTGGACATCATGTATGTGAATGAAAATTTCGAGATCGTGTCCATCCAGAAATACGCCACTCCCCTTTCCGAAGAAAGCCTGCCCTCTTTCAAAAAGGCGCAGTATGTCGTGGAAACGAATGCGGGTTTTGCAGATAAGTATAAAGTGGCTTTCGGAGATAAGATCGCCTTTACGAAACAATAATATTTTTTGACCGGGCCTGCGCGTGTTGTAAGAACAAACGCGCGCAGGCCGGTTGCTATTTCAGCTCCTCCATCGTAAACGATTTCTGCCGGCCTGTGTGCAGCTGGCGCACCGTTGGTATATCCTTCTCCGTCACCTTTTCCGCTTTATTGCTCCATGCGTTGCGTACGAAGCTGAGCAGCTGCGCGATGTCGGCATCCGAGACCTCGTCGTTGTTGGCGATGCCGGGCATGTCCGCATTGTACTCCGGCGCTTTGTACACTTTCCCGTTCACTTCCACCGGGCCCGTGAGGCCGAACAGCACGATCGAGATCAGCCTTTCCTTTTTGCCGGTTACGATCTCTGAATGGTTCAGCGGCGGCGCCAATGATTTGATGCCGTCGCCGTCCATGCCGTGACAGGTTTGGCAAACCGTTTTGAAGATGAGGTTGCCGCGCGGGTATTCTTTTGCCAACGCACCGTTCATCCGTGCCTGGCGTCTATTCTTTACGTCGTTGATCACTCTTTCGAGACGGCGGCGCACCAGCAGTGTCGTGTCCGCATTCCATGCCGTAATATCCGCCAGCAATTGCGTTTCCTTATTCCCGGCATTGCTGATCACGGCATCCGCCACGTAAGGGTTGCCGGGGAACGCCTGGTAGATTTTTTGCAGGATGGCGTCCGCCGCTGCCGCGTTCCGCTTGTGCAGCGCGGGCAGCAGGTAAGCGGTCATCGGCGCGTACGCCTCCATTCCACTCAATTCTTCCATTAAATGTTGCACGCGGGCGTAATCCTTTTCATTTTGCAGCAGCGAGGGAAAAACAGCCATCAGGCTATAATTGACGGCGGGATTGCCTTTTTTGTCGAACGCCGCTTCCACATCGTCCGCCGTTACCACATGCAAACCTTCCAGCGCCCATACCGCGTGCAGCGAAGCGATGGAATACGGCGCGTTTTTGATAAGCGCGCGCAGCAAAGGGGCCGCCGAGGTATCCTGCGCGTCCACGAGCATCTGCTGCGCCTTGTCCCTGATCCAGCCGTTCTTTGAGCCGAGCGCTTTTACGAGGTCGGCCGTATTGCGGCTGAGCTTTGTTATTTCCGGTTTCGAGCCTTTCGGATAGATGCGGTAGATGCGGCCGCAGTTGAGCGGCTGCGTCAGGCTGCGCATGCCGATATCGTTCTTCAGGTATGGCGTGAGGTACGTTTTATGCTGAATGATGCCGCGGTACATGTCCAGCACATACATGGCGCCGTCCGGGCCGAGGTGGAGGTTCACGGGGCGGAAACGTTCGTCCGTGCTGGCGATGAATTCTTTTCCCGCGTATGCCTGGCGGCCTTTTACGATATAAGCGCTGTCTTTGAGGATGTTTCTTTTGATGAGGTTCGCGGATGGTTCGGCCACGAACGCATTGCCTTCGAAAGCCTCGCCGAATGCGCCGCCGCGGTAGATCAGCGGACCGCACGCAGCGGTGAAGTTCACCAGCCGCAGGCTGTCGTCCAGCACGTCTTTCATATACCCCCTGTTCACGCCGGGCGTAGGGCGTATGGGATAGGTGCGGTTATCCGGCACGATGTTCTCATCATAACCGGCCACGCGGCGCTGGTTGGGGTTGGCGGAACCAAGACCTGCGGGGAAATAGTCGCCCAGCAGGTTTTCGGAGTTGTTGTTATAGAAAAGGCGGCCGTAGTTGTCCTGCGAAAGCCCCCACTGCCCGCGGAAATGCGTTTCCTCCTTCAGCCAGCGGCCGTTCTCATAACGGTAACGGGCAGACGATTTGGCGTTGTAGATCCAGTTGTCCATCGCGCGGTAAAGACCGTTTGGCTGATGCTCCACGTTGCCGCCTTCGGCATAGGCGGAATCCACCAGCGTTTTTTTACCGGCTGTATCGCCGTCCATCTCCACATACCAGAGCTTTGGCGGTTCG
>JBQCFV010000239.1:0-5326 GCA_051958695.1 Chitinophaga sp.
ATCCGCCGTGCATGTACACGATGGCGCTCGTGTTGGCGGCGTCGCCGGTGAATTTTTCCTGCATCATGGTTTTGAGAAAATAATAACCGGGCATAAAACGCAGCACGTTCTTCTCCAGCCATTCCTTCGCTTTTGTAACGGCCGCCACGTTGGCCGCAAAACCCGCCAGCATGCAAATGATCAGCAATACCACCGTAGTGATTGCGACCGCCAGCAGGTAACCCAGCGGCCGGTCGATATGCAGCGGGTGCGAAAATTTCAGCACCACGCCGTGCACCATCATCCACAATTTCCCGATAAGGAACACGACGAGTATCACCGGCAGTAAAAGCAGGAAACCTTTAACGGCGGCGTTGCGAACGTACTGCCAGTATTTTTTCATGTAAGCATCATTTGGCGGAGGCCAGTATTTCTTTGTCCCTGCGCTGCCTCGCGGCCCATTGCTCCTGCGTCATCACGCAGCGGAAGCCGGTGTGGTTCTCGCCGGTATAAGCGTCTGTACGCATGCGCGCGGAAGGCCGGTAGCTGCTGCAATAACTTTCGTCGCAGAGAAAGGAACCGCCGCGTACGACCTTTTTGGGTACATAAGGATCGCCGGGATCAAAACTTTCTTTTGCGCCCGAGGGGTTCACGCATTTTGTTTCCGCATCGCCGGTGTAAGTATCGTGGCGGTACCAGTCGGCCGTCCACTCCCAAACGTTGCCGATCATATCGGAAAGGCCGTAACCGTTCGGCGGGAATGATCCTACGGGGGAAGTGGCGTAATATCCGTCGAGCACTTTGTTGTCATAAGGGAAGCTGCCCTGCCAGAGATTGGCCATAAAACGGCCGCCGGTATTCAGCTCGTCGCCCCAGGCGTATTCTTTTTCAGAAAGGCCGCCGCGGCAGGCGTATTCCCATTCGGCCTCGGTGGGCAGGCGTTTGCCGGCCCATTCGCAATAGGCCACCGCATCGTACCAGCTTACCTGCACCACCGGGTGATCGTCGTATTCGGGGTTTTGCGAAATGTCCTGCGCAGGGCCTACGGGATGCCGCCAGTCCGCACCGGGCACGTACCGCCACCACTGGCTCCAGTCGTCCAGCTTAACGGGGCCCGGCGTAGGTGTGAACACGAGGGCGCCCGCCACCAGCAAGGCATCGTCAGGCTTTGGCGTACCGGGCGGCACCTGGGCCTTTAACTGTTCCCATTCGGGTTTCTGCTCGGCGGTGGTGACGTACCCGGTGGCTTTCACAAATTCACGGAACTGCGCATTGGTGACTTCGGTGGCGTCTATCCAGAAGCCGGACAGCTGCACCTGGTGCGCGGGAAATTCGTCTTTGCGCGCTTTTCTGCCTACGCCGCCCATTTTAAAATGCCCTGCGGATACCCAGTGCATGCCTTGCGGCCAGGGTTTGGGGGGCCAGTGGCGGGTATCGGGCTCCGCTGCGAACCTTTGCCGCCTGGCGGGCGCGGGCATGGATTCGCCGTTGGAAAGTTGTACGTGTTCGTAGGGAGAGGTCGGGTTAACGCACTGCATCTCCCGGCCTGCGTCGGTACCTGCCTGTTGGGAAGCGGGTTGCCCGCAGGCGGCGAACAGCAGCAGGCAGGCGGTTTTTAGCGAGGTTCTCATCTTGCTTGCATTTCCCTGTAAAGATGGGCCATTGCCCCGGAAAGGGCTTGCAGATTGGGTTGGAATTATGTCACAATAGGACGTTTAGCGCGAAGTAGATCAGCGCCGCCATCAGCGTCCAGTAGCCGATGTCGCGGATGCGTTCGTGTATGACCGGGTTTTTCATGTTGAAAAGGTTTAAAAGATAAAAAAGAAAAAGGTCCCCGGTAGAAACCGGGATACTATTCCATACTCGCTAATGCATTATCTTTTTTATAAAACAACCCACATTATCTCCTTCTTCAAGAAAATGCGCTGTAAACAAGCATTCGTATGAAATTTCCCTCTGCAAATTTTCATCAATACGCGTGATCCCCGTTTCAAAAAGAGATATTTTTATAGTGGATTAGGTCGGAGTTTGCCGGCCCGTTTTCCCTTCACAAAAAAAAACCAGCCTGCATTACACGGCCGGTCTTTGGAAAAAATGGGGAACAGTAATTATTTCAGCGTGCTCATATCGATCACGAAACGGTAACGCACGTCGCCTTTCAGCATTCTTTCGTACGCCTCGTTCACATAATTGATATCGATCACTTCCACGTCGCTCACGATGTTATGCTCGGCGCAATAGTCCAGCATTTCCTGCGTTTCCGCGATGCCGCCTATCATGGAGCCCGCAATGCTCCGGCGGTTGCCGATCAGGCTGAAACCGTACAGCTCCAGCGGCGTAGGCGGCACGCCCACGCATATCTGCACGCCGTTGGTGCGCAGCAGGCTTTGCACCATGTTGTAATCATGCGGGGCGGAAACCGTATCGACGATAAAATCGTAAGTGTTGCGCACGGCCTTCACCTGTTCAGGATCGGAGGTCAGCACGAAATGATGCGCGCCAAGGGCTTTGGCGTCCGCTTCCTTTTTGGGAGAAGTGCTCAGCATGGTTACGTCCGCGCCAAACGAAGCGGCGAACTTCACGGCCATGTGCCCCAATCCTCCCAAACCGATCACCGCCACCTTGTGGCCCTTCCTGATCTTCCAGTGGCGCAGCGGCGAGTACGTGGTACCGCCGGCGCATAACAGCGGCGCTACATTGGCCAGCGGCAGTTTGTCGGACACTTTGAGCACAAAGGCTTCGTCCGTCACGATCATGCTGCTGTACCCGCCGTATGTCGGCGTTTTTTTGTCCGGCTCGTAGGAATTGTAGGTGCCGGAGGACCCGTTCTCGCAATACTGCTCCTGCCCGTCCCTGCAATTATCGCAATGCCGGCAGCTATCTACAAGACAGCCTACCGCGGCAAGATCGCCCGTTTTGAACTTCGTGACCTTGTCGCCCACTTTTGTTACCCTTCCCACGATCTCATGACCGGGCACCATAGGGAAAATAGAATTGCCCCATTCGTCGCGGATCTGGTGAAGGTCGCTATGGCAAACGCCGCAGTAGAGAATATCGAATTGTACGTCATGAGGCCCCGGGTCCCTTCTTTCGAAGTTCCAGGGAGCCACCGGGGAGGTGGCATTCTGAGCGGCATATGCTTTTACGCTGGTCATACCAAATATTTAAAAATGAAGAAAGCGGTAAGGTATCGTCGAATCTTGTATGAATTTTGAAGCTGGCGGTATCGGATTAACAACCATGGACGGAAAATGGTTGTGGCGTTCCCTCCACAAAATTTACCGGAGATCGATGGTGAGGGTCTTGTTTTCCCCGTCTACGGTAAAGGCCGCTTCTTTAAATTCGGCGGGCCGCATGGCTGGTTTTACGTTGTTGGAAAAGCCGTATTTCTCTTTTGGTTTACCGAACACGGACAGGTCGAGGTCTTCGTTCCCATTCTCGTCAAGAAAGGCGGAAATGGCGTACGTGCCACTGGGCACTTCATCAAAACCGATGGTCGCTTCCGACTGGTCTTTCACCGGCACGATCTTTACCAGCGCGGTTTTGCGGGGCTTCATAAACGTTTCGGCGTCCGTGTACCAGCCGATATAAAGCTTGCCTTCCCTGTTCTCGAGATTGGTGATTTTGATCTTGTATTGCGCCTGGGCGGAAGCGGATGCGGATGCAAAGCAGAGGCATACCGCGGCGAGCGTAAAGATTTTCCGGGTCATGTGTTGCGTTTGGGATATGCGTCGAAAATATTGTACCATTTTGTATGGTCTGCGTTTTGTGGAGGAATGGTTAACTAAAAACCCATTTTATGGCAAAGTATTCTGAAAAAGCAGGCGACAAAGTGGAACGCGCGATGCATGAAATGAAAGAAGGGAAACTGAAAAGCGGGCGCAGCGGCAAAAAGGTGACCAGCCGTAAACAGGCTGTCGCCATCGGTCTCAGCGAAGCGCGTGAAGAAGGCGCGAAAGTACCGAAGAAAGCGGCTTCCAGGAAAGGCGGCACGAAAAAGTCTTCGTCGAAGAAGGCGGCTTCAAACAGCGGTTCGCATAAGTCTGGCGCGAAGAAAGCGACGGGCAGCACACGCAAATCCGCTGCAAAAAAGTCTACCGCTAAAAGTAGTTCACATAAGTCTACGGCAAAACGCGGTACACGTAAAGCGGCGGCTAAAAAAGGCGCTGCAAAAAAATCGACGGCGAAGAAGTCAGCCGCTAAAAGCAGCTCGCATAAGTCTACGGCGAAGAAGGCTACCGCAAAACGCAGCACACGCAAATCCGCCGCAAAAAGATCTACCGCCAAACGTGCCACCCGCAAAAAGGCCGCGCACGCCTAGCGTTCGAATCGATCTGCATACAACCCGCATTGGTCTTATATAAAACAGATCAGCGGGATCGTTACGATAAACAGGTACACGAACCAGTGATAGGTCTTATCGTCTGCCTTCGGCGACTTGTACAGCCATAGCCGCAGCGCCACGCCCCAATGCCATAGCACTTCGGCTATCACGATGCCGGTCAGCAGCCTGCTGCTGAAGATCTCCTGTACGCCTGTTTGCGTCAGCAATATGCAGAAATACACCAGCGGCGAGAAAAAGAAAAAATATACGCTCAGCAGCACCCTCGCCGCCGTATCGCCTACGGAAAGCGGCAGCGTTTTCCGCCCCATGATGCGGTCGCCCACCTGGTCGCGCATGTCCTGCAAAGGCAGGCCCAGACCGGCCCATAGGCTGATCACGAAAATGTACGTCCATACGTTACCCCTCACCGGCTCCACGATATTCCACTCCGCCGCCAGCAAGGTAACGGTGCCGAGCGAAATGCAAACCACGTTTTTGGTGAACCAGTGATTGCTGCAGCCCCATTTGCAAAGCATCTGCGTTACGACCATCCACGCCAGCGCCAGCCATACCAGCTGCAGGCATATGGCCACGATGAGGAACAGGAGGCTGTACACCGCAAAACGCCAGCGGGTTTCGGCTTCGGTGACTAAACCCTGCACCAGCGGCCTGTCAGGCTTGTTGATACGGTCTTCCTCAACAGAATTTACCTGGTTGGCGATGCAGAACGTGAGGATGTAAAGGATCGTATAAAGCAGGGAGAAAAAGAAATACAGCGGGAAGTCGTCCGCCGGTTTGTTGTGATAGATCCAGGCGCTGATGAAGGTGACCAGGCAGGGGATCACCGTATCCCAGATGTCGTTGTTGATAAAGCGCCAAATAATATAAAGCTCCCTCATGGAAGCGGTTACTGCCGATTTACATAGGTAGATCATAAACTGTTAACTCAGGTGGAGAATAAGAGCGTCTCTCACTAAAATTAATCAATTTAGCGGCAAATGCGGCGAATATTGCGCGGGGCGG
>JBQCFV010000240.1:0-7244 GCA_051958695.1 Chitinophaga sp.
TCCCGAATAAAGACATCTGCCAGAAACCCCTCCTCCACCATTCCCTCCCGCCCGAAAGAAAACTAGAGCTTCCCTTCACCGTACCTGTCACCAAAGACCCCGCGCCCGTACTGGAAGACATCGTTAAGACCCGGCGCGAAATCGTAAAAAAAGAACGGCAGAGCGGCATCAAAAAAGCGCCCGAGGTATTTTTCGAGAACATCGAAGGCAACAACCTGCGGCTGCTGGTGAGCGTATGGATCAGCAACAGCCGTGAAAGCTCCTTCAACCAGGCCCGGCACCGCCTTATCACCCAGGTGCTGGACGCGCTGCGGCAAAAACAACTATTGCCCTAATTACCCGGTGGGTAGGCAAATGCCCAATTTGCGTTAGAGATACACCAAATTCCATGGCTGTTTTGCGGCTGTTTTTCATGGAGCGGAATTTGCGCGCTATTCCTGGTAATGATAACCATTTTTTCACCATTAAAAATGATCCCATGCAAACCGACAGACAACAGCAGGCTGGCGGAAAGCCGGAAAAAGGCCCAAGCCCCGTGAACACCGATTTCAGGGCAGGCGGCGAGGACGAAAATTGGCCGGAAGACCCTGAAACCGCGGGTTTCGACCAGTTCGACCAGGAAGCTGCCAATGAAAGGGAAAGAGAAGTGCAGGAAGCGGAAGACGAGGACATCGTGGAAAACGACCGCCCCGGCGCCGTTCACAATGCAGCCGGCGCCTCGCCGGATGATTATGACGAAACGGAAGACGAGGAAGAAGACGAAGCAGTGAATTTCGACGACCTGGGAGATGAAGAAGACGAAGAAAACAATTATTAGAATTTTTTAACCATATCATTCACATTAAATTGAAAGACCAATGAAATCACGTATCGTACCAGTTGGCATCCTTGGGCTGATGATCGCCTTTATGGTTGCCCAGGCAGGAAACGGGTTTATCGGAGAATCCACCTTACCGGCTAACGACGGGTATTCCGTAACAACAGCCAGGGACACGGTGCCGGAAAACCCGCAGGACACTACCAAAAAGAAAAAAAGGAAAAAGGACAAGAAGAAGGACAAGGACACTTCCAACCTTCCCAAACCGGATACTTTTGCAACATCATTCCGGCCATAGCATACAGGATGTTTGATTTTGAAAAATGAAAAGACCGTCAGCAAAAAATTCATGCTGACGGTCTTTTTTTATGCCGGGTATTTTTTCGTTTACCCGACCGCGATATTCCCGAAACCTGCGTTCTTTTCTTCCAGATGCTGTTTGAATCCCCTGATATCGTTGCGCACCAGGCTTTCGAATGCGGGGTTGAACAGACGCGCGATGCCTTCGCCCACATACCCTGCGGGCGGGCGGTACGTGATGGTTACCAGCAATTCGGTGCCGCCGTGTTCCGTATCCCTGAAACGGATCTTGCCCGCGTTGGCCAGCTGCGCGCCTTCCAGCGATCGCCAGCCGAGCATTTCATTCGGCTCGTCTTCCACGATCTCCGCATCCCATTCCAGCTTGATGTTGCCGGCCAGCCTGATGGTCCAGTGGCTGTAACGTTCGTCCTGCACTTCCACGTCGTGCAGGTGCGCCATGAACGCAGGCAGGTTTTCCAGCTTGCGCCAGTAGGCGTACACTTCCGCCCTCGGGCGGTTCACTTCAAAAGCCGTACGGATGTTGACCGAGCGCGCATGTTTGGGCCGGTTGTCCTCTATCATGGCGGATACCGGGCAGTTGCCCGAAATACCCCTGTACAGAAGATAGCTTCCCGCAAGGATGCGGAAAAAACTCTTTACGGGCGTTTTCCCAATGTCCGCCAGCCCTATGTATACCAGCGAGGCGCCTGCGGCGGAAGAGATGATCCTGCCTGTTTTCGATACGTTGATGACGGTCGAATTTTCATATAGCCCGCCTGCGCGGGGTGTTCCTTTTTCCTGCATAACATTCATTTTGTTTGATAGCATCCAAAACCTTGCGAGAGTTTATATCCATTGATTTTCAACAACCTGTACCGCTGCATTGTGGAGCGGATTTCCCAGCGTTTCCCATCTTGTAAAACAAACAGGATGCCCTTTTTGTTCCGTTTATCCAAGTTGATGAACGCCGCGGGTTCTTGACAGGTGCTGGCCTTCGCCGATCTCTTCGATCATTTTTTTGCAGAAAGCCGGGAGGTCGCCGGGATTACGACTGGTAACGATGCCGTTGTCCACCACCACTTCCTGGTCCACCCACTTCGCGCCGGCGTTGATCAGGTCGGTTTTGAGCGAAGGCCATGAAGTGACCGTTCTGCCTTCGAGCGCGTTGGTCTCTACCAGCGTCCAGGGGCCATGGCAGATGGCTGCAATGGGTTTTGCTTCATCCGTAAAACCGGTCACAAAGGCCACGGCGTCCACGTCCATACGCAGCTTATCCGGATTGATAACGCCGCCGGGCAATACCAGCGCGTCAAAATCACCGGCGCTCACGTCCTTTACCGTTGCGTCCACTTTATATTCCTTTCCCCAGTTCTTTTCCGCCCATGATTTTATCGTACCGGGCTGCAGCGACACCACCGTTACTTCCGCACCGGCATTCTTCAACGCTTCCACCGGCTGGGTAAATTCGGATTCCTCGAAGCCGTCCGTGACCAATACGGCTACTTTTTTGTCTTTCAAAGATGCCTGTTTCATGATTGTTGTTTTAGGTGATACAATACCTGAAACGCAGCAAAAACAAGTCCGGGCCGTAACAGCCGCGGCAGCGATACCTGTAGCCGCAGCGGGCGGGGATTTATTTACTCAATGCGGGGTTACTCTCCCTTGTCTCCCTTACCGAGCTTCATTTTCACCTTGCCGTCGTCCCCGTCCACCGCGTGCAGGTTGATAACGATGCCGGATTTGCGGCGTTTCCGCAGCTCGTCCACATCCGTCACCAGCTCGTCTTTTTTGGGATTGCGCAGGGGCACGCGCAGCCTGATGTCCGTTCCTTTCGGGATGCCGTACACTCCTTCCAGCTCCACGTTCAGCACGCTGGAAGCGATCAGCATGGGGTGAATGTAAATTTTGCTGCCTTTTACGTCGAGCGTGTTCGCGATCTTTTCAAAAGTGATATTGCTCATGTCCCGTTTGCGGAACACGAATTTGCCGAGGTTCATAAGCGGCTCGAAATTCACCAGCGCGCCTTTGTTGAGCGTAAAATTAACGGTGCCGTACATGCTATGCGGTTTTACCGTCGCGTCCTCGTTCATGCTGCCGCGCACGTTTGCCGTTGCGGAAAATACGCCTTTGAGATTTTGCGCCGTCACGCCCGTTTGCCCGAAATTGCCGAATGCGTGGAACAGCTGGTCCACCTGCACCTGCCGTATATTGGCTCGTACGTTGAATTGCTCTCCGCTGCCGGTGTGCCGGATGTTCCCGTCCAGGTTCATTTGCCCGCCGGCGGCGCCAAACGCCACATTGCTCAGCTTGATACCCTGCTGGTCCATCCGCAGGCCGGCCTTTACATTGCTGGCGGCAAACTGTTTGTAGCGCAGCTTGTCCACCGCCAGCGCCATGTTCACGCTGGATTGTTCGAGCACCACGTCGAGCTGTTTCATTACGCGGCCCATGTTGCGCTGGTGTTTGGGCGCAGGTTTGGCGGGTGTTCTCTTTTTTCTTTTAGAGAAGAAGGATTGAAATTCGTTCAGGTTGATGAGCGGGCTGCGTACGCTCCAATCCAGCTCTATCTTTTCCGGCGCGGAGAAATAAAGGTTGAGGATGTTTTTGATGCTGCCTTCCATTTGCACGCTGCTGGCGCCAGAGCGCAGGCTGATGTTGCGGAAGAAAAGATCGGCACCTTCAAAGTCCAGCGTGGCGTTGCAGCTTTGGAAAGCCTGGCTGCGCGGCAGGTAGGTAAATGCGCCGTTTTTTACCTGTATGGCGCCGCGGATATAGCCGGGAATGGTATCTTTCGGGTTCCAGGTGCCTGCGTAGTCGAGGTCTACCGTTGCCTGGCCGGCAGTAAATTCAAAGAGGTGGCCGAGGGAATGCGTGAGATATGTGAGCGGGAAGGAAGATGTAAAATGCCCGGTGAGCACGGGATGCTCGAGATTGATCACACGGATGCTGCCCGCCTTCACGGGGATGCTGTCGTACAGCGCGCTGAACTGCCGGATGGCGAGGCGCGAATTGGCATTGTTGTGGCCGAGCCCGGGCTGCACTTCGTTAAAAAATTCGCCGGTAAAATTCACCGCGTCCAGCGTTATGGCGCGGCCTTCGAGCACATTGTCCTTCACCGTCCAGTTCACTTTTACATAGGGCGTGTCGCGGAACTGCATGCGGCCGTGAATGTCGGCCGTTACGTCCAGCGGTTTTTTAAGATCGATGCTGTCCAGCTTCGACGCGATATTTGGCGTAACGAGCGAAGCTGCGAAACGGAACGGGATCTGCGGCGCGTTGATGGCCAGCCTGAAGTGCGCGGGCTTTTGCGAAAAATCAAACTCCCCGCCGATGCGCAGCGGCTGCCCGTCGAACCGGAACACCTGCGGCGGGATGCGCAGCGTTTTGTCCTTACGCGTGTATTGCACGGCGATATGGGTTTTGAGCAGCTTCTGTTTTGCGTAGCTGCCTTTCGTCGTATTGAACTGCAGCTCTTTGATATGCGTTTCGAGGTTCACGTCCGCTTCCCAGCCGGCGCTTCCAAAATCCATATCGGCGCGGAGCCTGCGGATGCCGAGGTCGTACCGTTTGAATTTCACGTGATTTTCCATTACAAAACTGATGTTCTCCAGGATGATGCGCCGAATCGTGGGTTCGCCGCCGGCGGCGGGTTGGCGGGGTTCTTTTCCTTTCAGCAGGTAGGTATTCGTGAAGCCGGTGCTGTCGGTATACAGGTAAATGGCGCCGTCTTTCAGGTTCACCTGCCGCACGTCCACCTTTTTTCGCAGCAGCGCGAAGGTGTTCACTTTTACGTACACGTCCTGTATGTCCAGCAGGGCGTGTTTGTGCGTGGCGTAGAGGCTGTCTTTGAGCGACACGTTTTTGAGCGTTACGGAAATGTTGGGGAAGGAACGGATGAGAGAAGGCTCCATGTCCTGTATCTCCAGCCTGCCACTGATGCGGTCGCTGAGCTGCGCGGTGATCTCCGCGAGAATCTCCTCTTTGCGGTTGCGTACGATGAGTGCCAGCACGAACCACAATATGATAATGAGAACCAGCAGGCTGCCGGCGGAAATAAGTGCGATGCGTAACCAGCGGGGCATGGGCTAAAGTGTTGATCATCCTGAAGTTAAACAATCGTTACCGGCAAAATGTTGATTTCGCAATTTTATCCGATCTTAGTGATGATGTTACCAATTATCATACCTGTTGTAGTGGTCGCGTTTTTGTTCTGGTGGTTTTACCGCCCGAAAAAACACAAGACCGGCGCCGTGCCGGCGGACGTGAACGGCCTGCTGGAAAAACATGTGAAATATTACCGCCAGCTGAGCGTGGAGGAAAAGTCGCGGTTTGCCGCAGAAGTGAAAGAGTTCCTGGGGCATACCACCATCGAGGGCGTGGGCGCGAAAGTGGAAGACGTGGACAAGGTGCTGATCGCGTCCAGCGCGGTGATCCCGATCTTTGCGTTCCCCGGCTGGAAATACCGGAACCTCACCAACGTGATCCTCTACCCGGATACGTTTGACGAAAAATACCAGTTTGAAGGCGACCGCCGCAACATCATGGGGATGTTAGGCAGCGGACATCTCAACGGGCAGATGCTGCTTTCGCAGTCCGCCCTGCGTCATGGTTTTTCAGAAAATGCCGGTGGTAGCAATACCGCGATCCATGAGTTCGTGCACCTGGTCGATAAAACCGACGGCACGGTGGACGGCATGCCCGGCAGCCTGCTGCAGCATAGCTATGCGCTGCCCTGGCTGAAAGTGATGCATGAAGAGATCAGGCGGATCGAAAACGGGCATTCCGACATCAATCCTTATGCGGCCATGAACGAAAGCGAGTTTCTCGCCGTTGCGTCCGAGTATTTTTTTGAGAAGCCCGGGACGATGGCGCAGCATCATCCCGAGCTGTACCGGCTATTGAGCCATATCTTCCGGCAGGACCCTGCGGCGATGCAGGAATTATAAACTCCCTTCCACCTCAACCTTTATAACAGTCGCAATATCGTTCGTGCCTTTAGCGGGAAGCGAAAATACCGTGTTGCCGTTACCGTTAGTTGATCTGATACGGGCTTTAGAACCGATGATGCCGGCCTTTTTTATTTTTTTGTCCAACCCGGTTACTTCGAGCGAACCGTTGGCCGGCCATTCAAAAACGGAAAGATACAGCAGGGTATTATTGCCTTTTTGTTTACGGGTGATGCGGCCCCAGGGCTGCGGTTGCAGCGGGCTGCCTTTTGTCCCGTACACCGCTTCGCCGTTCACCTTCATCCACTCCCCTATGCCTTGCAGGCTTTTGATGCTTTCAGCCGGAAATTCGCCTTCAGCGGTGGGCCCTACGTTCAGCAGGTAGTTGCCGCCTTTGGACGCAATGTCCACCAGGTTGCGCACCAGCGTTTCCACGGATTTCCATTTATGATCGTAGCTCTTGAAGCCCCAGGTGCCGTTCATCGTCATGCAGGTTTCCCAGTCGCGGCCGTCCAGCTCGCTGAGGTTGGGGATCTTTTGCTCGGGCGTTCTGTAATCGCCGGGAAAGTTCGGCCGTTTGAGGCGGTCGTTGGTGATGATGTGCGGCTGCAATGCCAGCTGGGCCTGCAGCTTTTCCGCGGCGGCGTCCGTCATGTTGGTCGGGGTGTCCCACCAGAGCACGGCCACTTCGCCGTAGTTGGTGAGCAGCTCTTTGACCTGCGGCACCGCTACGTCCTGGATGTACTGGTCGAACGTGCGGGTTTCCTGCGCCGGGTCCCAGTGGCCTTTGTGCGCTTTCGTATATGCGTTGATCTTTGCGGAATCAGGGTTGGGCCAGCCTTCCTTCATGTCTTTCCGCGCAGCGGCGCCGCCGGGATTGTTCCAGTCCTGCGCCTGCGAGTAATAAAATCCCAGCTTGATGCCGTGTTTTTTGCAGGCTTCAGCGAGAGGTTTGAGAAGGTCTTTGCCATAGGGCGTAGCGTCCGTGATGTCCCATTTGCTGGCTTTGGAATTAAAGAGCGCAAAGCCGTCGTGGTGTTTAGCGGTGATGACGATGTATTTCATCCCCGCGTCCTTCGCCATTTTCACCCATTCCTCCGCATTGTATTTAACGGGGTTGAACTGCCGCGCGTATCCCTGGTATTCCGCCACGGGTATCTTGCTGCGGTTCATGATACATT
>JBQCFV010000241.1:0-2085 GCA_051958695.1 Chitinophaga sp.
TTTATCGATCTTGTTGATCGCGAATACCATGGGGAGGCCTGCCGCCTGCGAGTGGCTGATGGCCTCACGCGTCTGGGGCATGATGGCATCGTCCGCCGCCACCACGATCACGGCAATGTCCGCCACTTTGGCGCCGCGGGCACGCATCGCGGTAAACGCTTCGTGACCGGGGGTATCGAGGAAGGTCAGCTTTTTGCCGCTGGCGGTGGTTACCTGGTAAGCGCCGATGTGCTGGGTGATGCCGCCGGCTTCGCCCGCTACCACGTTCGCGCTGCGGATGTAGTCGAGCAGGGAGGTCTTACCATGGTCAACGTGACCCATGATGGTAACGATGGGTGCGCGGGGCACCATGTCCTCCGGATCGTCCACAATTTCTTCCTCGTCGTCTTCAGTAGCATCGTCGATACCGATAAATTCAACTTCATAGCCAAATTCGCCGGCCACCAGCTCGATCACTTCCGCGTCGAGGCGCTGGTTGATGGACACCATGATGCCGAGGCCCATACATTTCGAGATCACTTCCGCGAAGCTCACGTCCATCAGGTTGGCCAGCTCGCTCACGGAAACGAATTCCGTTACCTGCAGCTTGTTGCCGTCCGCCCCGCTTTGCGCTTCGCGTTCGGCCGCTTCGTGGCGTTTGTCGCGCCGGCGGCTGGCTTTGGTGCTTTTGCCGCCGCGGGAGTTGCCTCCCAGCTTGGCCATGGTTTCCTTGATCTTGTTCTGTATCTCGTTTTTGTCGATCTCTTTGTCGTCTGCCCTGCGGGGAGCGCCCTGGCCGTAGCCGCCCTGGCCGGGACGGTGGTCCCTGCGCTGGTGCGGCCTGCTCGGCCCGCCCGGTGCGCCGCCGGGGCGATTGCCCGGACCACGGTTGCCACCCTGGCCGGGGCCGCGATTACCATGCTGACCGCCGCCTGGGCCGCGGTTGCCACCCGGACCGCGATTGCCGCCCTGACCGGGGCCGCCGGCGCCGCGGTTGTCCCTGCTGGCAGGGGCGCCCTGGCCTTCCTTGGCAAATTCTCCCGGTTTGATGGGTTCGGGTTTCTTTTCTATAACGATGCGCTTGCGTTTGCGTTTTTCGTCTTTATTGAAGCTCTTGTTCTCGCGGCCTTGTGAAACGGGGAGGTCGATCTTGCCGATCACTTTGGGGCCGGTAAGCTTGGTGGCCTGTATGTTCTCGATCACGGCCTCGTCTGCCTCAGGCGTATCCGCGGATGCTGCGGGCGCGGGCTCTTCGGCTTTCGCGGCGGGCTTTTCAGCTTCGGGGGCCGGAGCTTCTTTGGCGGGAGGCGCGGTTTCGGCCGGTTTCTCTTCCGCTTTGGGGGCGGGCGTTTCGGCTTTTACCTCAGCTTTTGCCGCTTTAGGCGCTTCTTTTTTCGGCTCTTCCTTCGCTTCGGCTTTGGGAGCGGCGGGCGCTTTTTCAGGCGCGGGCGCGGTTTCCTTTTCCTGCGGGGCGGGTTTTTCTTCCTCTTTTTTGGCCGCTGCTTTTTTGCCGCGGTTTGCGGTGTTGAGCGCGTCGAGGTCGATGGTGCCCATTATCTTAGGGCCGGCCACGCGGGGCGATTCCGTTTTGGGAGCTTCTGCTTCGGGGGCGGGAGCGGGCGTTTCCGGGGCTTTGGCCGTGGGTTCGGGCGCGGGTTCCGCTTTAGGGGCGGGTTTCGGCTCGGGTTTGGCTTCAGCCGCGGGTTTTGCTTCCGGCTGCGGTTCCGGTTTGGGTTCGGGTTTTTCCGCTTTCACTTCCGGCTTGGGAGCGGGTTTGGGAGCTTCCGGTTCAGGTTGAGGCTCGGGTTTGGCCTCTTCTTTCTTTTTGGTTGCAGCTTCCGCTTCTTCCTTTTTCTTTGCCGCGAGTTCCGCTTCTTCCTTCTCCTTCTTTTTCGCTGCGTCTAACACCGTTCCTTTAGGCAGGGCGATCTGGTCGCTTTTGCGCTTGTTCGCCTTATCCTGCTGGAATTCTTGCTGGAGGGAATTGTACATTTGGGCCGTGAGTTTGGCGTTGGGAGACCCGAAACCGTCCATATCGAAGCCCTTATTGGCCAGGAACTCGATGAGGGTGTCCTTTCCAATATTGAATTCCTTGGCCGCAGCCAG
>JBQCFV010000242.1:0-6980 GCA_051958695.1 Chitinophaga sp.
TGCTTTCCCAAACCTACGCCGACGATACATTGGGAAGCCTGCACAATTCCGCGGTGAACGCGCTCGCCACGCCCTGCATCTACAAGCTGGCATCGGCGTTCTACGCGAATACAGGCGCAGGCCCCGGCGAACATTCGCAAAGAAGCATCGAGCTGACCAAAAATTTCAAGCGGCTGGTGAGGAAACATTACCGGGAGCTGAAAAAGCCAAGCGATTATGCGGAGCTGATGCGTTTCTCCATCAGCTATCTCAACGATACGATCAAATCCGTCACGGGCCTCACCGCCTCCTACTTCATCCAGCAGGAGATGCTCCGCGAAGGGCAGCGCCTGCTCGGCTACACGGATTCGAGCATCAAGGAGATCGCCGCTTACCTCGGGTACGACGACCCGAAATATTTCAACCGCATATTCACCAAGCTGGCCGGCGTTTCCCCGGGCCGCTTCAGGAATAATTTCAAATCCCACAAAACCAGCCTTCACACCACAAATCACGTGTAGAAAACAGGCACATCCCTTACAGGATCACGCCCTCCTTCACCCAATATTCAAAAACAGGCAGTCCTTGCAGGACCACGCCCTGGCGCCGCCATGCCTTCAGGCGACGGCGGTCATATACCAAACAACGATCACCATGAAAAATATCCTTTTCAAAACCGGTCTCTGCACCATGTTGCTCGGGACGCTGGCGCCCGGCCTGAAAGCGCAGACCGCGCCGCTGCGGCTCACTTTGCAGGAAGCCATATCGCAGGCAAAAACATCCAACAAATCGATCGCGGTGATGAAAACGGCGGAAAATGCCGCCCGGCTTGATCTTGAGGACGCAAAAGCCGCCGCATTGCCGCGCATCGCCACACATGCGTCGTACCAGCGTTACAGCAAGGTCACGTTATTCGATGACGTGCTCGGCGGCTCCCACCAGATACCGAAACCGCCCAACGCGAACGGCGGCTCGCTGGGGCTGGAAGCGTCCTTCAACCTGTACTCCGGCGGCAGGCAGCACGCCATCGTCAACGATATGAAACAAAAGAACGAGCTCGCTTTGTTGAACACAAAAGAGCAGGAAGCGAACGTTTCATTGCAGGTCACGCTGCAATATCTTGCCCTGGTCAGGTATTATTTCCAGGAGCAGCTGATAGAGGACCAGGTGGCCCGCGCGCGGCTGCGCCTGAAAAATATCGGTGTTTTTTACGCCAACGGGAAGGTCACCAAAAGCGATGTGCTGCGGGCGGACGTGCAATTGTCAAACGCGCTGCTCAGCGAAGACGCGAACAAAAACGACTACCTCATCAGCAATCAGCAGCTGAACAACCTCTTAAACCTCGATGCCGGTACCCGCATCGTTCCCGTGGACACCGCCACGCTGAACCTCGCGGACAGTGCGGCATTGGAAGCGTTGCGCGAGAATATTTCCGGCGCTTATGCCATCCTCAAAGCCCGCAAAAATACCGGGCTGCAGGAAAACCGCACCAGGCTGGCCCGTTCTTTCAATCTTCCTTCTGCCGCATTATTCGGCGGTTATGGTCTCAACTACCCCAACACGCTCGTTTTCCCTCCCGTGGCGCAAACGGTCGGTGTAGGCCAGCTGGGCGTAAAGCTCACGTACGACATTTCTTCCCGGTACCATAACAAAAACAAAATAAAAGCGTCGCGCCTGCGCGAAACGCAGCTCAGGCAGCAGGAAGACCGGCTCGCCGACAACGTACGGCAGGAAGCCCGGGCATTGACCATCAAATACCACGAAGCCGTGAACCGCATGCAGGTCGTCAAAAAATCTATCGAACAGGCGGAAGCGAACTACAACATACAGAACACCAAGTACGCGAACCAGCTCAGCCTGCTCACCGACCTGCTGGAAGCGGACAATCTTTACCAGGAGTCCAGGTTCAATTATATACAGGCCAATCTCGCGGCACTGTCCATCTACTACCGCCTGCTTTTTTTAACCGGAAAACTTTAGATCATGAAAACAAAAAAGAATATAAAAACAACGCTGCTCAACTGGCTGACCATTGGCATCGCCGTACTGGTAGCGGGCATTGCGCTGGTTTATTTTGTACAGTACCTCGTGTATGCGGGCGATTACGAAGACACGAACGACGCGCAGGTAGAATCCTTTATCAACCCTGTTTCCGCGCGGGCGGGCGGCTTTATCAAAGAAGTGCTGTTCGAAGAACATCAGCGGGTGCAGGAAGGCGATACGCTCGTAATACTGGACGACCGGGAGTACGTCCAGAAAGTAAAGGAAGCCGAGGCCATGCTCGAAGACACCCGCGCCCAGCAGGAAATACTCGATGCCGGCATCCGGTCGGCACAAACCACCACGCTCGTGTACCAGGACCAGGTAAATTCCGCGAAAGCGCGGCTCTGGCAGCAGGAACAGGACGTAAAAAGATTCAGGAACCTGCTGAACGGCGAAGCCGTCACGCTGGCGGATTTTGAACAGGTACAAACAAAGTACGACGTATCAAAAAGCGATTACAGCGCCGCCGTGAACGGCCTGAAAACCGGCGAAAGCAAAGTGAACGAGCTGCAGGCCCGGTACAATTCGCTGTTCGCCGCACGCAAACGCGCCGAGGCTTTGCTCGCCCTCGCAAAGCTCAATCTCAGCTATACGGTTATCACTTCCCCCTACACCGGCTACACCGGCAGAAAGACCATCCTCGAAGGGCAGCAGGTACAGGCCGGGCAGCCGCTGGTGTCCGTCGTAAATACCGCGGACAAATGGGTAACCGCGAATTTCAGGGAAACGCAGGTGTACGGCATGTATGTAGGCCAGCCCGTGGAGATCGAAGCGGATGCGATACCAGGGAAAACGTTCAGGGGGAAGATCGGTGCGATATCCGCTTCCACCGGCTCGAAATTCTCGCTGCTGCCCGCCGATAACTCCACCGGCAATTTTGTAAAGATCATCCAGCGCGTGCCCGTCAGGATCGTGTTTGATGAACCGGAGGTGAAGGAGCTGAAAGCGGGGATGAACGTAAAGATCACCGTCAAAAAATCAAAGAACAGACATGCAGCAGGCGATGTATTTTAACGAACGGGTGCGCCGGCATACGGGTTTGATCAGGCTTTCGCTGGTGCTGGTCCTGTTTGCGGGCATTGCCCAGTTCGCTTCATTCGGCCTTATCCAGGCGCACGTGGTTTCGTTTTACGGCGCGCAGCCGGAGGATATCGCTATTGCGTTCCAGATCACTTACGCAGGCATCATCGGCACGCTGCCGCTGCATTTCAGGATGATACGTTTTTTCAACACGAGGCGTTACCTGCTCACCGCGCTGCTGGCCGGCATCCTGCTGAACATTGGGTGCCTGCTGACACACGACCTCGTGCTGTTTTCGGTGCTCCGTTTTTTGATCGGGGTGGTTACATGCATGGTGGCGGGCAGCATGCTCATCGTTATTTTTTCCACGCTGCCGGAACAGAAAAGAATGCTGGTCGGGATATCGGTCTTTTTTACGCTGGTGCTTTCCTGCGGCATGCTGGTGGGTATAGGCGCGTCGTGGGTGGTGCTGAGAATGGACTGGACGGCGGTGTATTACGGGCTGATCGGTTTGCAGGTAATGGCGGCGCTGCTCTGTATCGTTCTTTTTAAATCCACGCCCGCGCACAAGCCTTATCCCCTGTACCAGGTCGACTGGGCGGGCTGCATACTGTTCATGTCCGGGGCGGCAGCGGCGGCATTCGTGATGATATACGGCCCAAAACGTTACTGGATGGCCGACCCGGCTATCAGGAACGCCGCTGTATGCTGCGCGGTGATGATCGCGCTTTTCCTGCTGCGGCAGGCGACCGTCAAAAGACCGCTGATAGACCTGCGCGTGTTCAAATACAGCCAATTCATCTTTGCAATATCGCTGATGATATTGTTCTTTGGCATCAAGGACAGCATCAACCTCATTTACGGTTATTCCGTCTCGGTGCTCGGATGGAGCGCGGCAGACGTCGTACGGTCGGGCATGTACAACATCGCCGGCGTGGTGGCCGCTACGCTGATCGCGGTAAAAGTGATACTGGCGAAGAAAGAAAATCTTCCCAAGCTGCTGATCGCCGGGTTTTCCGTCCTCTTCTTCTATCATATGTGGGTGCACCTGCATCTTACCGCCGATCTCTCGCTCGCCGATCTTTCCATTCCCATATTCTTCCAGGGATTTGCCTGCGGGCTGCTGTTCGTGCCCATCACGCTTTTTTGCATGGCGGCGGTGCCGCAAAGCACCGGCATGACGGGTATTATCGTTTGCACCTACGCGCGTTTCATTACCGGGCTCAATTCCATTGCCGGTTTTTATACGCTGCAACTGGGCTTCAGCCAGGAATTCAAACACGGCTTTTTCAGCAAGCTCATTCCCGGCAGCCACCTGCTTTTACAAAGACAGGAGCTGTATAAACATATGCTGTTGTCAAAAGGTTATACTGCGGGCGAGGCTGCGGGCATTTCCAACATGCTGCTCGCGAGATCTTCAGGCATTCAGAGCCAGCTGCTGACGATCCGCGCGATCTTTTTGACGGCGGCCATCATCGTAGCGGTGGTGATCGTGTTCCTGGTATTGTTTGCTTTGATCAATAAAATAAAAGTTTCACGCCGCAGGGTCAGTCCGCCTTTGCCAGCGTTACCCGGTACGCCACGGCATGCGCGGTAGGATACGTTTTGCCGGGTTTGATCTTCAGCCCGTTTTTTGTTTGCGACCAATCCACCTTTTCATCGCTGCCCAGCAGCTCCACCGAAGTGATACCGGCAGCGGCAAGGCTTTTGATGAGCAGGTCTTTCTCCGGCACGTCCAGCGCGATGGCGTAGAGCGTATTGCCTTTGCGGGTAAAGCGGATATCGTCCGCGGTGAACGGTTTGTCTTTCGCATCGCTGAACGCGCCGCCGGCCACCTGCGTGGGGCCTTCGCCATAGATCTTCCAGGGCCGCGTGCCGTAGATAGCCTCTCCGTTCACACCCAGCCATTTGCCGATGGCCAGCAGCCTGTCCTGCGCTTCCTGCGGGATAGTGCCGTCCGGTTTCGGGCCGATGTTGAGCAGGAGACAGCCGTTTTTGCTCACGATGTCCACCAGGTTGTTGATGAGGTATTTGGGGGATTTAAAAGAATCTTCCGGGATGTAACCCCAGGAGCGGTAGCTGATGGCGTCGTCCGTTTGCCAGGGAAGCTTGCGGATGTCGTTCAGCTTGCCGCGCTCGATATCCAGCACGGTAACGCCTTCGGGGTATGCTTTGTCGTATTTGTTGTTGATCACCACGCCTTTGCCCCACTCCCGGCCTTTGTTATAATAATAAGCGGCAAAGCTTTTCCGGTAAGGGTCCAGCGCCGGCTGCTCTATCCACCAGTCGAACCAGAACAGCTGCGGACGGTACTTGTTCACCAGTTCCGTGCAGCGCAGCAGCCAGTCGTTCATAAATTCCGGGCTCATCGTTTCGTTCTCTTCCCGCGCGGGGCCGTAGAAATCGGCGTAGGCGGGATCGTTCACATCGGAGTTGAACCTCCGGCCGCCGTTCATGAACCACCAATGCTCGATGCGGTGCGAGGAAACGCCAAAGATCAGTCCGGCATCGCGCGCGGCATCAGCCAGCTCCCCGACAACGTCTCTCTTCGGGCCCATTTCCGCGGCGTTCCATTTGGACAATGCCGTTTTGTACATCGCAAAGCCGTCGTGATGCTCGGCCACCGGCACAACATACCGGGCGCCCGCTTTTTTAAACAGGGCTGTCCATGTTTTTGCATCGAAGTGCTCCGCTTTGAACATCGGTATAAAATCCTTGTAGCCGAATTTGTCCAGCGGGCCGTATTTCGCGACCTGGTGTTTGTATTCCTCCGAGCCCTGCCGGTACATGTTGCGGGGGTACCATTCATTCTTAAAAGCAGGAACGGAATACACGCCCCAGTGAATAAAGATGCCGAATTTCGCATCGCGGAACCATTCGGGCGTTTCATATTTTTTCAGGGACTCCCCGGTGGGCTGGTATACGTCCTGGGCAGGGGCAGCATGCAGGGAAACTGCCAGGAAAATGGTGAAGAGCAGTTTTTTCATGTACTAAAAATAACGAACGGCCCCTGAACGGGATGGCAGTTTTTTGGCAGGTTTCCGGCCTATTTTATCCAAAGCGGCGCATTTTCAGATCAAAGTCCCAGGTGCTCCAGCACGCGGTTCACGATCCTGTCGCATTTTGAAAGATGAAAGCTGTATACATGGTCTTTCATATAGCCGTTGAGGTTTTCGCGCAGCATGCTCTTGGCCCTGTTCAGCCGCACCTTCACGTTGGATTCTTCGATCTGCAGGGCCGCGGAAGTTTCGCGGACGGAGAGGTCCTCAATTTCCCGCAGCACAAAAACAACGCGGTACTTTTCCGGCAATTTTGCAACGGCCTGCTGCAGCGTTCTGCCCAATTCCTTGTTCGCCAGTTCGTTTACCGCTGTATTCATAATCGCAATATTATCGGTTTGTTCGGTGGTGGTATGCAGCCGCCTGTTTTTACGCCGCTGTTCGTAACACTGGTTCAGCATGATCTTCGTTAGCCAGGTGCCGAAAGAAGCGCGGCGCTCAAAACCGGAGAGATGCTCGTAAGCGTTGATATAAGCCGTTTGCATGGCGTCTTCCGCCCCCGCCTCATTTTCGAGGATGGACATGCCGATGCGGTAAAGCCGCTGGTTGTACTTGCGCATCAGCAGCTCGAACAGCCGTTTCTCTCCCGCCAGTATCCGCGCGATCAGCGTTTCGTCGGGAACAGGTTCCGGGATTACCTCCATTTTGTCAGTCATAACCTTTAGATGAACAGGTTTTCAAAAGGTTACAAATACCGGAGAAAAAAAACGCGATTTTTTGTAACCATTCCCTATGCCATTGCTCTAATCTGTATAACAAACGAATTTATTATGTTGAGCATCCAGCAAATTCAGCAGACACTCAAATTGACGTTCGGCCTTGTGCCTATTGTCGCCGGCCTTGACAAATTTACCAATTTGCTCACCAATTGGGCGGATT
>JBQCFV010000243.1:0-2823 GCA_051958695.1 Chitinophaga sp.
CGGCTACCAGCGCGTTGGCCGTGTTCTGCACGCCAAAATAGATCAGCACCAGGATGCCGATGGCCAGCAGTATATTTAGCACCGTCAGCCTGAACTGCAGCTTGCGCTTTTTGTACAGGAAAATGCAGACAAAACTTAAAATGGTGCTGAGCATCAATACGGTGAATATCAGATAGCTGGACGTGGCGTTGAAAGTTTCCACCACCGGCGTGGCGCCCCTCGTAAGGGTGGCCTTCCAGAGATCGAAGCTTCCCATCACGCCGCCGGCAATGGCGGCAAGCAGCAGAAACAGGGTTTGTATGCGTTGTATCATGATATTTGCGAATGTTTAACGGCGTAAAAGTAAATAATTATTGCGAACCAACACGAACGGAGTAGGGCCCGTTCCTCCGATACTTCGTATATTGCACGCCCAATAACAATCTTATGGCTAAGAAACTGAACAAGCAGGATGCGCTCGATTATCACGCGATGGGCAAACCCGGCAAGATAGAAGTCATACCTACGAAAGACACCAAAACACAATGGGACCTCTCCCTCGCTTATTCTCCCGGCGTTGCTGAACCCTGCAAAGAAATTGCCGCAGACGTGGAGAACGTTTACAAATACACCGCCAAAGGAAACCTCGTAGCCGTCATCAGCAACGGTACCGCGGTGCTCGGTCTGGGCGACATCGGCCCCGAGGCCGGCAAACCGGTAATGGAAGGGAAAGGCGT
The DNA here is from genome assembly GCA_051958695.1 of Chitinophaga sp. Lineage (GTDB taxonomy): Bacteria > Bacteroidota > Bacteroidia > Chitinophagales > Chitinophagaceae > Chitinophaga. The sequence goes on from JBQCFV010000243.1 coordinate 717, forward strand.
GCTGTTCAAGATTTTTGCGGACATCGATGTGTTCGACATAGAGCTGAACACCCGCGACGTGGACGAGTTCGTGCGCGTGGTAAAGGCCATGGAACCGACTTTTGGCGGCATCAACCTGGAAGACATCAAGAGCCCGGAATGTTTTGCTATTGAAGAACGGCTTCGGAAAGAGCTGAAGATCCCCGTGATGCACGACGACCAGCACGGCACCGCCATCATTTCCAGCGCCGCGTTGCTGAATGCGCTGGAGCTGGTGAAAAAGAAGATCGAAAAAGTAAAGTTCGTGGTGAACGGCGCGGGAGCCGCCGCCATGGCCTGCGTACGACTGTATGTATCGCTGGGCGCCAAACCGGAAAACTTCATCATGTTCGATAAGGACGGCGTGCTCAACCGCCAGCGCACCGATCTCGACGAAATGAAACAACAGTTCGCCACTACTTCCAAAGTGACCACCCTGGCCGAAGCGCTGAAAGGCGCGGACGTATTCGTAGGGCTGTCCGTCGGCAACGTAGTGACTGAAGAAATGGTAAAAAGCATGGCGAAGAATCCCATCGTATTCGCCATGGCTAATCCCGACCCGGAGATCGCGTACGAAACAGCGATCAGTTCCCGCAAGGACCTTATTATGGCCACCGGTCGTTCCGATTATACCAACCAGGTGAAAAAAGTGCTGGGCTTCCCGTAAAACTTCCGCGGAGCGCTGGACGTGCGCGCCACGCAGATCAACGAAGCCATGAAGCTCGCTGCCGTTCACGCTTTGGCCGACCTCGCCAAATCGCCCGTGCCGGACATTGTGAACCTGGCTTACAACGAACGCAACCTCGTATTCGGCCCGAACTACATTATCCCGAAACCGCTGGACCCGCGCCTGCTCAGCACCGTAGCGCCCGCCGTGGCGAAGGCCGCCATAGAAAGCGGGGTGGCGCACGCGCCCATCGCCGATTGGGACGCCTACAAAGTAGTGCTCAACAACCGCCTCGGTCTGGATAACCAGCTGTTCCGCCTCATCGGTTCAAAAGCCCGCAAAGACCCGCGCCGCGTAGTGTTCGCGGAAGCGGACAATATCAAGATACTGAAAGCCGCGCAGGTGGTGAGCGACGAAAACATCGCCATCCCGATCTTGCTGGGCACGGAAAAACGCATCCGGCAACTGATGGAAGAGAACAGCATCGAGATAGACGACGTGGTGATCATCGACCCGAAAAGCGACGAAATGGCCAGCAAACGCCATCACTTCGGCGAACTGTTCTTCCGCAAGCGGCAGCGCAAAGGATTCAATCTTTACGAAGCAAAAAAGATCATGCGCGAGCGCAACTACTTCGGCTGCATGATGGTAGAAACGGGGGAAGCAGACGCGCTCATCTCCGGCCTCACCCGCAAATACCCTGACACCATTCGCCCCGCGCTGCAGGTGATCGGCATGGAAGAGGGCGCCAAACGCGTGGCCGGCATGTACATCATCAATACCAAACGCGGCCCGCTATTCCTCGCCGACACCACCGTAAACCTCAATCCCACCGCGGAAGAGCTGGCGGACATCACTTTGCTGGTGGCCAAAGAAGTGCGGCAGTTCAACATCACGCCGAGGATCGCCATGGTATCGTACTCCAACTTCGGCTCCAGCCAAACACCCGAAGCGCAGATGATGAGCCAGGCCCGCGAGATCGTGAAAAGAAAAGACCCTTCGCTGACCGTCGACGGCGAGATACAGGCCGCCATGGCGTTCAACAAGGAGATCCTCAAAGACAACTATCCTTTCTCCGAACTGATCGGCGAAGACGTGAACACGCTCATCTTCCCCAACCTCGCCGCCGGCAACGTAGCGTACAACCTGCTGCAGGAAGTAGCCGGCTTCGACGCCATCGGCCCCATCCTGCTTGGTATGAAAAAACCGGTGCACATCCTGCAGCTGGGCTCCACCGTGCGGCAGATCGTTAACGTGGTGCTGATAGCGGTCGTGGACGCGCAAACAAAATGCTGCCGGGAAGAGAACGGAAAAAACATTAAGAAGAAATAGAATATTTATTGTATATTTAACGTGAACGGCGGCGCGGAACTCCGCGCCGTACGTATTTTACCGCAGTCACCAATTATACCTAGTAACCAA
>JBQCFV010000244.1:0-8682 GCA_051958695.1 Chitinophaga sp.
CCGGCAGGCGCTTTCCGACTATTCGCGCGAGCTGGAATCGGAGATCAAAAAAGCGGAGGAAAGCGTGTACCAGCAGGCCGGCGTGCGGTTCAACCTCGCGTCTCCCAAGCAGCTGGGCGAAGTACTGTTCGACAAGCTGCAGCTGGACCCGAAAGCCAAAAAGACCCGCACCGGGCAATACGCCACCGGCGAGGACGTGCTCTCCAGGCTCGCCAGCAAACACCCGATCGTGGAGAACATTCTCGTGTTCCGCGAAATGAGCAAGCTCAAATCCACTTACGTTGATGCGTTGCCGTTAATGATCAACCCGCGCACCAACCGCGTGCATACTTCCTACAACCAGGCGGTGGCCGTTACCGGGCGCCTCAGCTCCAACAACCCGAACCTGCAGAACATCCCCATCCGTACGGAAAGGGGCCGCGAGGTGCGCAAGGCGTTCGTGCCGAGGAGCGAGGAATTTACGCTGCTGTCCGCCGACTATTCGCAAATAGAGCTGCGCATCATCGCCGCCATTTCAGAAGACGAAAATATGGTGGGCGCTTTCCGCAACAACCTGGACATTCACACGGCTACCGCCGCGAAAGTCTACGGGGTTGACCTTTCGGACGTAACGCCGGACATGCGCCGCAACGCCAAAAGCGTGAACTTCGGCATCATTTACGGCCAGAGCGCATTCGGCCTCAGCGAAAACCTGGGCATCCCGCGCAGCGAGGCAAAAAGCCTGATCGATAACTATTTCGCCCAATACCCGTCCATCAAAGGTTACATGGAAAACCAGGTGCGTTTCGCGCAGCAGACCGGCTACGTGCAAACGCTGATGGGGCGCAAGCGCTGGCTGAAAGACATCAATTCCTCCAACGCCGTGGTGCGCGGCTTCGCCGAGCGCAACGCCATCAACATGCCCATCCAGGGCACGGCGGCGGACCTCATCAAGCTGGCCATGATCTCGCTGCACAAAACTTTTAAAGCGCACAACTTCCGCTCCCGCATGATCCTGCAGGTGCATGACGAATTGGTGTTCGACGCGCACCTGGACGAGGTGGAGATCATCAAACCGCTGATCATCGAAGGCATGCGCAACGCCATGCCGAAACTCTCCGAAAAGCTGCCCATCGAGGCCGAGATCGGCACCGGCAAAAACTGGCTGGAAGCCCATTAATACGTGAAATATTGGCAGGGGTCCTCACCAGGTTCCCCTGCCAAATTGCATCCCCAAAGCTGTCAATTCTTTCCTGGCACACCCCTTGCATATCCGGAAATCGTTTACTAGTTTTCGTATATGATCCAAACCACGAGGTTACAATTGTTGCCCTGCACGTTAAAATTTTTCGAAGCGGTCCTGCAAGGGAATGAAGCATTAGCACAACTGTTGGGAGCGGACGTTCCCGAAGACTGGACGGAATTTCCTGAAATGGTGCTGGTAGCTTATGACAAGATGCGTAACGATCCGGCATTGCTGGGGTGGTTCTTTTACCTCGCCGTTCACCGGGCGGACAACCGGCTGATCGGCACCGCCAGCTTCAAAGGCCGGCCGGACGCCAATGGTGTGGTGGAGATCGGTTACGAGGTGTCAGTTGCCTATCGCGAGCAGGGTTACGCGACGGAGATCGCGCAAACGCTGATCCGGTTCGCGTTCAGCCACCCGCAGGTAACGAAGGTGATCGCGCATACGGAAGAAGAATATAACGCTGCGGTGAAAGTGCTGCAAAAAGCAGGCATGCGGTTCGCCGGCGCCGTTCATGGCGCCGACGCGGGCGAATTGTGGCGCTGGGAGATCACCCGCGAACAGTTCCAGTCCGCCGGTGCGGATACCGCTCATCAATCCGCCTGAGTGCCGTTAACCCCGGCTCCTTACATTTGCGTTTCTAAACCAACTAAAAGCTCATGAAGAAATTGTTGCTGGGCGCAGCAGTATTATGCAGCATTACTGCCGCAGCGCAAACCACCATTCCATCTACCAACAAGGAAGGCAGCCAATACCAGTTCACCGTACTGAAAAATCTCGACGCCTATGCCGTGCAGAACCAGGGCCGTACCGGCACCTGCTGGTCGTTCTCCGGACTTTCGTTCTTTGAATCGGAGCTGCTCCGCAAAGGAAAAGGCGATAACCTGAACCTCAGCGAAATGTTCGTGGTGCGCAAAATGTACCCGCTCAAAGCCGAGAACTACGTGCGCATGCACGGCAAAGCCAACTTCGGCGAAGGCGGCGGATTCCCGGACGACCTGCTCTGCCTCCGCAAATACGGCCTCGTGCCGCAGGAGGCGTACGACGGCAACCGCTAAAAAACTTACAACCACGCGGAAATGGTGGGCATCATGGAACCGATGCTGAAAAAGATCAGCGACGCGCAAACCATCAACCCCAACTGGCAGAAAGCCCTGAACGGCGTGCTGGACGCGTACATCGGCGCCACGCCGGAAAAATTCCAGTACAACGGGAAATCATACACCCCGCAGTCTTTCGCCAAAGAGCTTGGCCTCAACGCGGACGATTACGTGATCGTTTCCTCTTTCACCCACCACCCTTTTTATGAGCAGTTCGTGCTCGAAGTGCCGGACAACTGGAACTGGGAAAAAGTGTACAACGTGCCGCTGGACGAATTTACCAGCATCGCGGAGCAGGCCGTTATGAACGGGTACACCATCGCCTGGGCGGCGGACGTGAGCGAAAAAGGGTTTTCTTACAAAGACGGCCTTGCCATCGTTCCCGAAAAAGACTGGACGGATTATTCGCCGAAAGAACGCGAAGCGCTGTTCACCCAGCCCGCTAAAGAAAAAAATATCACGCAGGAAAACCGCCAGCTGGCTTTTGATAACTTCGAAACGCAGGACGATCATGGCATGCACATCACCGGCCTGGCGAAAGACCAGCAGGGCAACAAGTTCTTTATCGTGAAAAATTCATGGGGAACTGCCGGAAGTCCCTGCAATGGCTATTTCTACGCTTCCGTGCCGTATTTCGCATACAAGACCACCTGCTTCATGGTGAACAAAAATGCGATCCCGGCCGCACTGGCGAAGAAGATGGGGATCAAATAAATTTTCAAAAGAATATCGTGAAAGGGTTGTATCAGTCGATACAGCCTTTTTTTATGCGATCGCTTCCCAGCTGCCCGCGCCTTCCCTCACCAGCTCCGGCTCGGGGCCGGTGCAGTCGATAACGGTGGAAAACACCAGCCCGCCGGGCCCGCCGTCCACTACGATATCCACCAGCTTGCCAAATTTATCGTGGATGATCTCCGGGTCGGTGTACTCTTCCACATATTCTTCCACCGGCAGCGAAGTGCTCATCACCGGGTTGCCCAATTCTTTCACCAGCGTACGGCAGATCAAATTATCAGGCACGCGTATACCTACGGTGTCGCGTTTTGTTTTCAGCATTTTCGGCACCTGTCTGCTCGCGGGCAATATGAACGTATATGGCCCGGGCAGCGCCTTTTTCAGCAGGCGGAACAACGGTGTGTCCACGCTTTTGGTATAATCGGTGAGGTGGCTGAGATCGTAACAGATAAAAGAAAAGTGCGACTTTTTCGGCTCGATCCCCTTGATGCGCGCGATCCTTTCCACGGCTTCCGGCTTGAAAATGTCGCAGCCCATACCGTACACGGTATCGGTCGGGTATATCACCACGCCGCCGTCGCGAAGGCATTCGATGATGGTTTTCAGATTTCTCGGGTTCGGATTTTGCGGATGCAGTTCTAGTCTCATGAGCCTTGATTTGTATGATAATAACAAATTGCTGCGCGGTTATGTTGCCGGTGGAAATTACGAATCAATGCGCAAACATAAAATCCCATAATCTTGTTAACTTACCGCCCGGTTACAGAAATCTATTCGATGAAATTAAAAGGTATCGTCCCCAGGACCTGGCGGCTGTTAAAAAAGATCTTCCTCATACTGTTCGTTGCACAACTGTTGTATATTATCCTCCTGCGCTGGGTGAACCCGCCCTTTACCACTACGATGATCGGCAGCTGGTTCAGCCTTCTGGGCAGCGACAAAAGTTTCAAAAGGGATTATGTGAACCTCGAAGAAATGAGCCAGCACGTGAAGCTGGCCGTGATTGCCAGCGAAGACCAGCTGTTCCCCGACCACGACGGGTTTGATTTCAAATCCATCGAAAAGGCGATGAAGCACAACCAGAAAAGCAAAAAGATCCGCGGCGCCAGCACTATCAGCCAGCAGGTGGCGAAAAACGTTTTTCTCTGGCAGGGCCGGAGCTATGTCCGTAAAGGACTGGAAGTGTATTTTACGTTTATGATCGAAAAGATCTGGGGCAAAAAACGCATTCTCGAAATGTACCTCAACGTGGCCGAAATGGGCGAAGGCGTTTTCGGCGTGGAAGCCGCGGCGCAGGCGAACTACCACAAGCCCGCATCCAACCTCAACCGCGAAGAATCCGCCATCATAGCGGCCTGCCTGCCCAATCCCATCAAATATACGGTGAACCCGCCGGCGCGTATTACGGTGGCCCGCCAGCGGCGGATATTGGTGCAGATGCGCAACCTTGCGCCCGATCCGGATGTGGCGGCGTTGATTAAATGATCAATCCTTTAATGAAAAAATGCCCGCTTGTATAAAACGGGATATGCCCGGGTCTCGCGTTTCAGCTCGGTGAGTTTTTGTGTTTGCATGGCTTGAGCGGGCACTTTTGCGCCGGCGCTACTGCTGCTTCATGATTCCTTCCACCGCCTCCACTGCCATTTTCAACCGTTCGTCATAATCCCCTTTGATCTCCGCCCACGGAATGCCGGCGTTCATCACGATCTCCCGGTAAATGTTGTAAAAATATTCCCTTTCCGAAGGAAGCGGATGTTCGCGCAGCGGATCATCCGCCCAGGGAATATCGATATACGTGAGCAAGTAACGATCGTATTCGCGCTGCGCGATCATTTGCAGGATGCGCGGATCGCATTCGCCGTATTTTGCTTCGCTCCACACCCTGATCACCTGCAGGTCGGTGTCGCAGATGATGAGGTCTTTTGCGCGCGCGGCCGTTTCATCTTCGAGTTGCAGCTGCCCTTCTGCGATCTGCAGCAGATCGTGCTGCTCATACGGGCGGCCGAGATTTTCGAGATACCCGCGCGCGTACTCGCGCACCCATTCCGTGTGGAAATGCGCGGCCAGCTGTTCGCTCAGCGTGCTTTTACCCGTGGATTCGGGGCCTATGACTACGATGCGTTTCAAGGGCGGTTTTCGTTTAGCTGTTGACGGTAGAGCCTTCTCCAATGGAAATAGCCGTTTACCGCAACAATGAAGAGGAATATCGTTAAAAGCGCAGTGAGCGCGTAGTGTTTGTAAAACAAAAGCGGTACCGCCACGAAGTTCGAGATGTTGAGGAAGATCCAGTTCTCGATCTTTCTTTTCGCCAGCAGCCACATGCCGCTCCAGGCGGCGGCGGATACAAAAGCGTCCATCACGGGCACGTCAGAATCGGAGAACCGGCTCAGCATGAGATAAATAATTCCCCAGCCGATCGCCACGATGCCAACTGCGATGCCAAGCTCACGGCGGGTTACGTGCGATATGCCCAAATGGCTGCCCGCGGCGTTCCTCCTGCGGGCCCAGTTGTACCAGCCGTACACGCTCATGATAAAATAATAGGCGTTCAGCGCGGACTCTGCATACAATTTGCCCTGCGCCATCAGGTACATGTAGATCGCCGTGCTGATAAGCCCCGTCGGGTATACCCACACGCTGTTCTGCCGCGAGCACAACACGCTGATCACGCCGAAAAGTACCGCGATGCCCTCCGGCAAAGTCATCAGTTGAAATCCTTTGCTTATTTCCTGGTAGATCTGTTCCATATGTTTTGAAGAACGGGGCGGCCCCGCCGGTGAGTGTTATTCCATGTCGCCGATGAGCACGCCGGAAACGTTCCAGAAGCTGAAGCTGCCGCCTTCGGGTTTCCCCAGCGGGATCGCTACCTGCAGCGTGTGTTTGCCGGGCGCAAGCTCCAGCGGAATGTCTACGGGCAACGTGAGCGTGCCGGGGCACCAGTTGCTCCTGCTGAGATCGGACGAAGAAAGGCCGTTGCCGAAATTGCCCGAAGCGGGATTGAGCAGTCGGTAGGTGGCGCAGTCTTCCCGCCAGGGGAAAAAGTGATAAACACGTTTTCCGTCGGCGAATATTTCGTTGAGCTTCGGGTTAAATTCGTCGCCGCCGCCCCAGCCGCCGTGGCCGGTGGTGATGTAGCGCAGCTTGAGGTTTTTTACGCCCTCGGGTATGTTGACGGTTACGGTCAATGAATCCTGGCCGAAGAGGGTGGCGTATTCCTGGCCGGCCATTTCCATGAGATTCGTGGAATTAAAAACGGGCATGACCCATTTTTTGTTTTCCGCCGTTGATCCGTCGCCGTAGCCGGGATAATATTTGAAGCGGAGGCTGGCCGTGTGGCCGCCTTTGTCGTAATTGCCAATGTACACGCCGATCCATACTTCGCCCTGCAGGCGGGGCGCCAAGTCGGTGATGTCCTGTTTATATACCGCCGAGTCCGCCCAGTTGTAGCCTTTGATGCGTACCTGCGTATTGAAATGCCTGATGCCGAAAGGCGTGAAGAAACGCATCAGCTCCAGCGGCGCGGTGTATTTGTCCGTGGTTACATAGCCCTGGTATTTTTTTCCGTTGCGGCCGGTGAAAATGGGTAGCACGGAGGCGTTTTGCCGCAGGCCGTTAAGAAAGGAAATCGTTTTGTCCGTCGGGATCATGAACACGGAGCCGGTGCGGTCGTACGCGTCGCCGTTGGAGTATTGCACGAGCTCTGCGAACAGGCGCTGGCCGGTTTTTACAGCGGGGAGCGATACTTTTTTGAGGATCACTGTACCGCCGGCGAACTTGTAGGTTTTGTTGAGCGTTTCGCCTTCGGGATTGCGGATCTCGTTGCCCCAGCTGATCTGTTCGCGGTCGAAGATGGGCAGCGTGGTATAGCGGCTTTCGATCACCTGGCGCTGGTAGGCGGGTTCGTCTATAAGGGTGCCTTTGTCCGTAGGCCAGTTCAGCTCTTCATTTGTAACCGTTCTGTATTCAATCTGTTTCGCGAAGGTTTCGCTATTGCCGTTGCGTACGGTTTTGAGCACGAGACCCAGGCAGGGAGCCGTGGAAAGCGAGGGCGTGCCTTTTATTTTGAGATCGTTCGTATACCACACTTCAATGGTATTGGAACGGATGAACAGTTTGGCTTTTTTGCAGGGGACGCCGGCAATGGTGTCTATGCCGGGCAGCAGCTCGGGTTTTGCGTATTCGGAAAATGGCTTTTTCAGCGTGAATATCTGCCCGTTGCTATGGAGTATCTGGTAGCTGGCCTTTTCGCCGTAATGAAGGAATTGCTGTTCGGTTTGCCTGCTATTGGGCGCGAGCCGCACTTCTTTTCCTTTGATGTACAGCTTTTGCTCCCCGCGGGATTCTTTCCCGTTGTTCCTAAAGCCGTAAGTGACCACGGCTTCGGACTGCTGCGCAAACAAAGACGCACTGGCCGTTACCAATGCGCATCCAAGTAAAATCCCTCTCATAGACATTTTTTAATGATTGCAGGCTGTAAAGCTAAGGATCAAAAACGAAAAAAAGCGCAGTCTGAGACTGCGCTTTCTAACACTATCATTCACTCAACTATGGCTTATTCCGCTTCGGCCACCACTTCTTTCACTTCCGGGATCATACGCTTCATCATGCCTTCAATGCCGGCTTTGAGCGTGATCATGGAAGAGGGGCAGCCTGAACATGAGCCTTGCAGCATCACGGTCACCACGCCGTCGTGGTAATCTTTGAACTGGATGGCACCGCCGTCCATTTCCACTGCGGGTTTCACGTAATTTTCGAGTAATTCCTTGATCCGCTGTACAACGTCGCTTTCGTCGCCGCTGAACACGGGGGTGTTTACCACTTCGTCCTCGTTGATCACTGCGCGGTTGTCCTCCAGGTATTCCTTCAGGAACTGTTTGATGGTGGGGATCACGTCCGCCCAGTCTGTATCGTTGGTTTTGGTAAGCGTCACAAAGTTGCTGCAGATGAATACGCCCCTGATGAAAGGGAACGTAAACAGCTCAGCTGCCAGCGGCGAAGGGGTGGTGCTGGCGGCGTCAGGGAAATCGATGGATTTATTCGGATAGAGGAGCTTGTTCACCACAAACTTCATCGTTTCCGGGTTCGGCGTCATTTCCGTATAGATGCTGATAATTGGATTTCCTGTTTTGATCATTATATATGCTATTTTCTCTTGCAAAATTAGCAAAAATTGGCGAGAACAGGCCCTTAATCTTGCGTTGTCGGGAAAGCCGGTTAATTTTGCAGCATGATGAACACGAAATCCCTACACGCCCGCAAAAGGATCGCGCTGATCGCGCATGACCACAAAAAAGCGGAGCTGCTGGAATGGGCCGTTTACAACAAAGCGGTGCTTACCCGGCATGAACTGTACGCAACGGGCACTACCGGGAAGCTGCTGGAGGAAGCGCTGGACGTTTCCGTACGGAAGCTGCTGAGCGGGCCGCTGGGCGGCGATCAGCAGATAGGCGCGGCTGTTGCGGAAGGGCGCATTGACGTGATCATCTTTTTCTGGGACCCGATGGAGGCGCTGCCCCACGACCCGGACATTAAGGCGTTGCTGCGGCTGGGGGTCGTGTGGAACATTCCGATGGCGAGCAACCGGGCTTCGGCGGACTTTTTAATGACCTCGCCGCTGATGCA
>JBQCFV010000245.1:0-3162 GCA_051958695.1 Chitinophaga sp.
GAAAGCCAGCATCAAAAGCGGCAGCCCCATGAAGGAATATGAAGGCATGCAGTACTTCCAGCTGGGCACCATCGCTTACCAGAAAAACGATATCAAAACGGCCGATTCCAACCTGAAAAAGGCCATCAGGCTGGGGCTGCCCGACAAAGAAAATACCGCCGCCGCGCTGCTCACGCTTTGCTCCATCGCCATGAGCCGCCGCGATTTCAAAACTGCCAAAGACTATTTCCGCCGCGCGAAAGCGCAGAAACCCACGACCGACCAGATCGTGAGCCAGATCAAGGAAATGGACAAATATATCAGCCGCATGCCGGGGTGATTTTCCAGGAGGTTCCAGCTTATTTCGAAAGCGGCGGTCTTTAGGGACCGCCGCTTCTTTTTTATTAAATCCAATCCTGTTACACCCGGATATATATCTTCCGCCGGTCCATCCACCAACCCAGCAACCACAATATCAGCACATGGAACAAACCGAATAACAGCGAGCCGGGATAATCCCCGAATGCCGGCTGGAACACATGATGGTACAGCCAGCCGTAAAGGTTCTCATTGTCCGGCCCGATGCGGAACAGGAAATACAGTTTCACGATCACCCCGCTCATCACGTAAATGAACAGCGGGTTCTTGCCAAACACCTCAAAGAAATAAGTACCCGTGCGCAAACCTTTCAGCTCGATCAGCCAGATGAAGATCGAAAGCAGCAACGTTGCGATGCCCACGGTATATAATACGTAAGAGCTTGTCCAGATCTTTTTGTTGATGGGGAACACTTCGTTCCACAACAGCGCGACCGCTATCATAGCGGTGCCGGCTAAAACGAGCTTCAGCAGCATGTTGCGGCTTTGGCGGTTCCGCTGTACAAACAACCCCACGAGGTAACCCAATATCACGTTGCCGATCGCGGGCAGCGTGCTCAGCAGTCCTTCGGGCTCAAAAGCAACGCCTTCGCCGTGATACATATGTTTTTCACCCAGTATGGCCCTGTCTACCTGCAGCCCGATATGCCCTTCGAGACTATAAGGATCGCTGCCTCCGAAGAACCACAATATCGCCCAATACCCGAGCAAAAGCACGCCTGTTGCGATCAGCGCCCCTTTTGGCTTCAGGTAATGCACCATCAGCGCGCCAATGCCGTAGCAAAGCGCGATGCGTTGCAGCACGCCTAAAATGCGCAGGGTGTCCAGGCTTTTCATGACCAGGTTCCCGTCGCTATCATATCGTACGAAGGGGAACAGGCCCAGCAGTAAACCGATGATAAAAATGAGCGCCGTGCGTTTGAAGATCTTTCCAAGCACCTGCGCATTGTTCATCCAGTCGAACTTCTTCATGGCAAAGCTCATCGCGTTGCCCACGGCGAACAGGAAAAACGGGAACACGAGGTCGGTCGGCGTGCAGCCATGCCATTTAGCATGCAGGAACGGCGGGTATACATGGCTCCAGCTGCCGGGCGTATTTACCAGGATCATCAAAGCCACGGTGAGCCCGCGGAATACATCGAGGGACAGGAAACGTTGATTTTGGTTCATATAGCAGTGTAGGGTTTATCTCTAAATCTACTATAAAAATCCAATCGCAGGGGAACTTTTACGGGGAAGCGGGTGGGACTTCCCCGTAATCAGCTGAATTTTTCCTCATACACCTTCCTGATGCCTTCTTCCAGCGAAATACGGGCTTTCCAGCCGAGGGCGGTGAGTTTGGACACGTCCATCAGCTTGCGGGGCGTGCCGTCGGGTTTGGAAGCGTCGAAGCTGAGCTTGCCTTCGTAGCCGGTGATCTTTTGAATAAGACGGGCCAGGTCAGCAATGCTGATATCTTCTCCCACGCCGATGTTGATGGGGCCGGGCTCGTTGTAACGCTGCATCAGGAAATAACAGGCGTCCGCCATATCGTCCGCATGCAGGAACTCGCGCAGCGGCGTGCCGGAGCCCCAGATGGTGACTTCGGGCGCGTTGGCCAGCTTTGCTTCGTGGAACTTGCGCAGCAGCGCCGGTAATACATGCGAGGTTTGCAGGTCGTAGTTATCGTTCGGCCCGTAAAGATTGGTGGGCATCACGGAAATGAATTGCGCGCCATACTGGCTGCGGTATGCGTCGCAAAGCTTGATACCCGCGATCTTCGCGATGGCGTAAGGTTCGTTGGTAGGTTCGAGCAGACCGGTGAGGAGGTATTCTTCTTTCAGCGGTTGGGGCGCCAGTTTGGGATAGATGCAGGACGAGCCGAGGAACATCAGTTTTTTCACACCGTTCAGGTAAGCGTGATGGACCACGTTGTTCTGGATCATCAGGTTATCGTAGATGAATTCCCCGCGGTAGGTATTGTTCGCCACGATACCGCCTACTTTCGCGGCGGCAAGAAACACATGATCCGGTTTTTCTTTTTCAAAGAAAGCCGCTACGGCAGCCTGGTCGCGGAGATCGAGCTCTGAAGAGGTGCGGGTAATGAAGTTTGAAAACCCTTCCTTCTCCAGCCTTCTTTTAATAGCGGAGCCCACCATGCCGCGATGCCCGGCGATATATATCCTGTCCTGTACCTGCATAAGAATTATTCGAACTGGTTTAATACTTTATACCCTGCGTCTTTCAGCAGCTTTTCACGGCGGAACAGCTCGAGGTCGGCCGCCACCATTTCCTTTACCAGCGACGCGAGATCGTACTCGGGCTTCCAGCCGAGAATGGTTTGCGCTTTGGTAGGGTCGCCGATGAGCAGCTCTACTTCGGTAGGCCGGAAATAGCGCGGATCCACCGCCACCACTTCCTGCCCGGGCGTAAGCGCGAAGTCTTTGTTGACGCTGCTTTTCACGATGCCTTTTTCATCCGCGCCGCTACCTTTAAATTCCAGCTCCACGCCTACCTCGGCAAAGCTGAGCCGGATAAAGTCCCGTACGGTATTGGTTTCGCCGGTGGCGATCACAAAATCTTCGGGTTTGTCCTGCTGCAGGATCAGCCACATGGCATTTACGTAATCTTTGGCGTGGCCCCAGTCGCGTTTGGCGTCGAGGTTGCCCATGTAGAGCTTGTCCTGCATGCCCAGCGCGATCTTTGCCACGCCGCGGGTGATCTTGCGGGTGACGAATGTTTCTCCACGCAGCGGGCTTTCGTGGTTAAAAAGAATGCCATTGCAGGCGAACATTTTATAGGCTTCCCGGTAGTTCACCGTGATCCA
>JBQCFV010000246.1:0-2570 GCA_051958695.1 Chitinophaga sp.
CCGTGCTCGTGTACGAATGGCGCAACGGCGCGCTCGATTTCGGGCCGGACGGCAAAAAGATATTGAAGGCTTACCGCAAATTGCGCAAACCTGGAAACGTTAAAAAGTCACGGCATGAAGTGGTGGTTAACTGAACCGAAAGAGGCCGCCGCGCAGCGCGCCGGCAATTATTCCATGGAAGAGTCCGTGGGGCAGGCCGTGATGCTTACCTCCGTCGACCGGCTGATAGCCTGGGGCAGGAAAAATTCCATGTGGCCCTTTCACTTCGGGCTGAGCTGCTGTTTTGTGGAAATGGCCACCGCCATGACCCCCAAGTACGACCTCGCGCGTTTTGGCGCGGAAGTGATCCGCGGCACGCCCCGCGAGGCGGACGTGATGATCATCGCCGGAACGGTGTTCATCAAGATGGCGCCTATCATTCAACGGCTCTACGAACAGATGATGGAACCGCGCTGGGTGATATCCATGGGCTCCTGCGCGAACTCCGGCGGGATGTACGATATTTACAGCGTGGTGCAGGGGGTGGACAAATTCCTCCCGGTAGACGTGTACGTGCCGGGCTGCCCGCCGCGGCCGGACGCTTTCATGCACGGGCTGGTGCTGCTGCAGCAATCCGTGGGCAACGAAAAACGCCCGCTTAGCTGGACGGTCGGGGAGCAGGGCATCATCAAACCCGACAAAGTGAGCATGCGCGATCTAAACCGCGAAAAACGCCGGCAAATGACGGAATTTAAAACACCCGACGAGATATAGACAGTAACAAAACTTATGTACGGATGAGTATCAGGCGCATTACCGAAAACGTGTACGAGCTGCAGCTCGGGAAAGTGAACGCCTTCCTGCTGGAAGACGAAAAGCTGACCCTGATAGATACCGGCGTGCCGGACAGCGCAGGACGGATACTGGAAATGATCCGGGAAACGGGCCGCCAGCCGGAAGACCTCGCGCACATCCTGCTTACGCATAGCCATCCCGACCATGCGGGAAGCGCCGCGCAGCTGAAGCTGATCACCGGTGCGAAGCTGTACATGCATGCCGCTGAAAAAACGAACGTGGAAAAAGGTTTCGTCGCAAAGCCGCCCGTGCCTTATTTCACGAGCATCCTTAATAAAATGATGTACAACCTGTTCATCAAAAATGCATCAGGCTACATCCCGTCCGCCAAAGTGGACGTACTGTTGCAGGACGGGGACTGGCTGCCCGTGGGCGGCGGTCTTCACGCTATCCACATCCCGGGCCATAGCGCCGGTCAGCTGGCCTTCTTTTTACCCGGGCGGAAAAATGTGCTGTTTGCAGCGGACGCTGCGGACAACCTGTTCGGGCTGAGCTACAGCTGCTTCTACGAAAATTTCACGGAAGCCGAGCATAGCCTCGAACGCCTGGCCACCTTCGATTTCGACATCGCCTGTTTTGGCCACGGCAGGTCCGTTATGCGCAGGGCCTCGGAAAAGTTCAGGAGCAAATTCCTGGCGCACAAACACAAGGCCCCGGCCGCAAAGACCACATCGCCGTATCTCGTAGTGGAGCAGGATGCGATCGTGCGGATACAGGAGCCCGAAGAAAAGATCTGAATACGAACTAAAACCTGACATACACACCAGCTCATTAAAAGCAAGGGACCCAAAAGCCAGGAAAAGCTAAGCACCAAGGAGCATTGATACGATCAAAAATGTGATCATGCCGGCTAGCCTTTTTTCTACCCTCTGCGCCCGGTTCGGTGAGAATATTTTCCACGAACAGCTCACCCGGGATGAGACGCCCACCATCTGGACGCCCCAGGGGAAAATTATTGCCGTACTCGAATACCTCCGCAGCGATGCGGAACAACCTTTTCGCATGCTCTATGACCTCACGGCCATCGACGAGCGTGCCTGTAAAAGTAAATACAACGGCACCTGCGAATTTACCCTCGTTTACCACCTGTTCTCATTCGAGCGCAACGCTTTTGTCAGGCTGAAGGTCGCGCTCCGCGGAGAATTTCCCAACACGCCGAGCTGCACGCACATCTGGCCTTCCGCCAACTGGTACGAAAGAGAAGTGTACGATATGTTCGGCATCCGCTTCGACGGTCATCCTCTCCTGAAACGCATCTTAATGCCCGTGACCTGGGAGGGGCACCCGCTCCGGAAGGAACATCCGGCCCGCGCTACGGAGATGGGCCCCTTCCGGTTGTTTGCAGCGAAAGAAGACAGGGAACAGGAAGCGCTGCAATTCCGCCCGGAGGAATGGGGGCTCAAACGGCATAGCGAGGATTCGGATTATATGTTTCTCAATATCGGCCCGCAGCATCCGGGCACGCACGGGGTACTCCGCATCATTCTGCAGCTCGACGGGGAAGACATTGTAGACGCCGTTCCCGACATCGGGTTCCACCACCGCGGCGCTGAAAAAATGGGTGAACGCCAGAGCTGGCACACCTACATTCCCTATACCGATCGGGTGGACTACCTCGCCGGCGTGCTCAACAACTTCGCCTACCTGAACGCGGTCGAGCGGCTGGCCGGCATCGACGTGCCACTGCGCGCGCAGACCATTCGCGTCCTCATGGCCGAGCTGTTTCGCATCATCAG
>JBQCFV010000247.1:0-4262 GCA_051958695.1 Chitinophaga sp.
TCATACAACTGCTTATGTTTATCCACGAGGCTTACCTCGCGCCCTTGTATAAACGCGCGCGTGATCACGCTGGATTTCATGTCGAGGATATCGCCTTCGCTTACGACGATGTTCGCATCTTTGCCCACTTCGAGCGAACCCGTTTTATTCCCGATGCCGAGGATCTTTGCAGCGTTGAGGGTGATCGCGCTGAGCGCTTCCTCTTTCGTCATGCCATAGGCACTGGCGGTGCCTGCGTTGAATGGGAGGTTGCGCTGCTGCCAGAAACCCTCGTTGCTGATGCAGAACAGGATGCCTGCTTTCTGCAGCTGGGCAGGGGTTTTATACGGCTGGTCCACGTCGTCGTCCTGCATAACGGGGAGGTTGTGCGGCTGGCTGAGGATGACGGGAATGTTATATTTCTTGAGCACATCGGTGATCATCCAGGCGTCCGTGCCGCCAACGATCACTACATCCATGTCGAACTCTTTCGCGAAGTCGGCGGCAACGATCAGCTCTTTCACAAGG
This sequence comes from Chitinophaga sp., assembly GCA_051958695.1. GTDB lineage: Bacteria > Bacteroidota > Bacteroidia > Chitinophagales > Chitinophagaceae > Chitinophaga. The sequence continues at coordinate 508 of JBQCFV010000247.1, forward strand.
TCGGCGTGAATGTAGAATTTCTGCGTTTTGTCGAACAGACCTTTCACGGCGGCATATTTCAGGTTTGTTTCGTCGTGTTTGTCGCTGGTGTTATAGGCGCGTGCTTCGCGGAGGAAGTTCTTTACGCTGGCCACCTTTTCCATGGCGGCTTTCACGGCGTCGGTGGCGGGGCCGGATGCGGAGCTACCGAATGGATTGGAGCGCGGCATCAGGCGGGGCATAAAGAAATGAATGCCGTTATCGGTTTTATAGGCGGCGTCTTCCCAATTCCAGGCGTCGAGCTGCACTACGGACGAGCTGCCGGTCACCAGGCCGCCCTGCGGCACTATCTGCGCCAGCAGTATGCCGTTGGTGCGCAGTGTGCCGATCACTTTGGAGTCGGTGTTGTAGGATACGATCGAGCGGATGGAAGGATTGATCTCCCCTACTTCGTCGTAGTCGTTGGTGGCGCGTACGGCTTCTACTTCGGTGAGGCCGAGGTTGCTTTCGGGCGCGATGAGGCCGGGATAAATGTGCTGGCCGTTCGCGTCATACACTTTTACGTCCCCGGATGGAATGGGCACATTGGCGCCTACGGCGGTGATCTTCCCGTTATTGAAACCGATGATGCCGTTGGCGATCACCTGGCCGTTGCCTACGTGAATAGTGGCGTTCTTCAGGAACACCGGCCCCTGCTGCGGTTTGGCGGGATACACCGTTTCCTGCGCGCGGAGCGTGGGGCCGCAAAGGGAAAGACCGAGTATATAAATGAATGTTTTTTTCATCTGTTCGTTATGTTTAGAGAAATCAGATGGAACCTTGCGGTTTCATGTTAATTCGATTTCGGATGATCACTGTTGATAAGCATCGTCCAGGATATGATGCTGGTGGCCGGCCTGGAGATCTTCGCAATGATAGATCTCTTCGCGGCTCGGTACGGGTTTGCTCATGGGCGCGCCTTTCTTTTTCTCGCCGAGCATTTTCCCGACCAGGCGGTTGCGCTCTTCGGAAATGCGTTTGCGCAGCTCAAGGTCTTTCTCGCGGTCGAAATACACGATACCGTCTACCATCGTTTTTTCCGCTTTCGCATAAATGCTTAACGGATGATCGCTCCATAATACGAGATCCGCGTCTTTACCGGCTTTGATGCTACCGATGCGGTCGGCCACATGCAGCAGTTTGGCAGGATTGAGGGTCACCATTTTAAGGGCGTCTTCTTCTGCCATGCCGCCGTACTTCACGCTTTTGGCCGCTTCCTGGTTCAGGCGGCGGGCCATTTCGGCATCGTCTGAATTGATGGCTACGGTAAGGCCTACACGCTGCATGATAGTGGCGTTCTGCGGGATGGCATCCACCACTTCCATTTTATACGCCCACCAATCCGCGAAGGTGGATGCCCCGGCGCCGTGGGCTTTCATTGTGTCGGCCACTTTATACCCTTCCAGGATGTGGGTGAAGGTGTTTACCTTGAAACCGTATTTGTCGCCGGTTTTCATCAGCATGTTGATCTCGCTTTGCACGTAGGAATGGCAGGTGATGAAACGTTTGTTGTGAAGGATCTCCACGAGCGCGTCCAGCTCGAGATCACGGCGTTTATCAGGCCCTGCTTTCTCGTAATCTTTAGCACGCGTGAAAGCATCGGCCAGCACCTGCTCAACGCCCATGCGGGTTTGCGGGAAACGTACGCGCTGGCGTTCGCCCCAGTTGGACTGCTTTACGTTTTCGCCGAGGGCAAATTTGATAAAACCATCGGCGCCTTTAAACTTCAGGTCTTCGGCGTTGGCGCCCCAGCGCAGCTTGATCAGCTGGCTTTGCCCGCCGATGGTGTTGGCGGAGCCGTGCAGCAGGTGCGAGGAAGTAACGCCGCCGCTGAGCTGGCGGTAGATGTTCACATCGTCGGGATTGATCACGTCGGCAATGCGCACTTCGGAGGTAACGGACTGCGTGCCTTCGTTCACGCCGCGGCTGATGGCGATGTGGGAATGTTCGTCGAGGATGCCTGCGGTGAGATGTTTGCCCGTGCCGTCTATCACGCGGGCGTTGCCGGCGGAGAGGTTTTTACCTACCTGCGCGATCTTGCCGTTGCGTACGAGCACATCGGTATTTTCCAGCTTGCCTTCTTTTTCATTCGTCCATACGGTGGCATTGCGGAACAATACGTCCTGCTGCGCGGGCATGGTTTCAAAACCGTAACCGGAGAAAGGATAATAAATCTTTCCGTATTCCGGCGCTTCTTTTTTCTTTATGGTATCGGTCTTTGCAACGAAAGGTCTGGTCATTGCCGCCTCCCAGGTTACGTGCTGCCCTTTTTCGTCGGTGCCGGAGCCGCTCCACCTGCTTACGCCTTGCTGCTCGCTGATCACACCGCTGAGGCGAAGCTGGCTGGAATTGTCTTTTTTATTGTTGACCACGATCTTCACGAGCTGGCCGGATACTTCTATCTTGCCGGGAATGCTGTCTTTATTCACCAGCCCGGGCGCTGCGGGCGTGCCTTTGATCTCCACGGGCACACTGGCGCCGTTGGAAAGCGTGAGGGTATAGGAACCGCGCAGTTCGGTCCAGCCTTCGTCTTTCAGCACATATTGATGCCCCTGCACCCAGTTCTGGAAAAACACGGTGTTTTGTTTGAACACGGGGCCCGAAGTAATAAGGAAGTTGGCGAGCTTTCCGGTTTCGATGCTGCCGATGCGGTCATACGCTTTCAGCAGCGTGGCGGGCGTTTTGGTAAGCGCTTCGAGGGCTTTCTCTTCGGAGAGGCCGTATTGTATGGCTTTACGCAGGTTGGCGAGGAAAGTTTTAGCGTCTTTCAGATCGGTGGCGCTCAGGCAGAAAGGAATGTTCGCCTTTTCGAACGCTCCTGCCTCGGTGGGAGCCAGCTCCCAGTGCTTCATATCGGCGAGCGCCACAAAACGCGCGTCGTTCGGGTCTTCCACGTCCATGGCCTGCGGGTAATTTACCGGCAGGATGAATGTGGCTTTGGTGGCCGCCATTTCGGGGATACGCTGGTATTCGTTGCCGCCGGCCTTGATCACGTACTGCACGTTAAATTCATCGCCGATCTTGTCCGCGCGCAGCGCGTTCCATTTATCGCTTACATCAAATATCTGCAGCAGGCCCAGGTTATCGTTCCAGGATTGCAGGCTGAGGTTCACGCCTTCTTTGGCGGGATGGCTTTTATACCATTGCCCGTCGAGATATTGCTGGCGCAGCAGCGCAATGGCGCCCATCAGCGAGCTGGGGTAATCCTGCGTGGACGATCCTTTTTCGAACGAATAATGCGCGGAGGCTTTTTGGCGGAGAATGTTCATGTTCTCGCGTTCGGAGGCCAGGCTTACCAGCACGCCCGTGCCGCGGGCGATGCCGTCGTGCTGGTGACTGAGCACCACGCCGAAGCCTTGTCCGCGCAGCGTTTTAGCTTTCGATTCGTCGGTGGAAAAAAGTTCTACGGCGTTCACTTCGCTTTTGATGGCCTGGTTCCAGCCGAAGGGGCCTTTGGCGTTGGACAGCATCTGGGGCGCGCCGCCGCGGCCTGCGGTACGGGGCGGAACGGCCGGCATGCCGTAGTCGCTGTAAATATCAACGAAGGATGGGTAGATGAATTTCCCTTTACAATCGATCACCACCGCATCTCCGGGAATAGCGGCGCCGGCGCCCACCGCGGTGATCTTTCCGTCGCGGATCACGAGCGTGGCGTCTTTTAAGGTGTTTTGAGCGTCTTTTACAATGGTGGCATGGGTGAAGGCATAACAGGCCTCGCGCGGGCTTGACACGCCATT
>JBQCFV010000248.1:0-8151 GCA_051958695.1 Chitinophaga sp.
CTGCATGCAGTGCTGACGAAGGCCGGCAACGCAGTAACGAAACATTAACCATGCTGCCCCCGCAGCGCTAAACATACCGAACATGGAAGCACATTACTGGTGGGTGATAGGCGGAGTGCTCTTTGTACTGCTCAATACGGCGGCCGGTCTCATCTGGCTGGAACGCCGCATGCTGGCGCTCTGGCAGGACCGCTACGGCCCCAACCGCGCGGGGCCGCTGGGATTGTTTATCGTACTGGCGGACACCATCAAGCTGTTTTTCAAGGAAGACTGGATACCGCCATTTTCCGACAAAGTAGTATTTGTGTTTGCACCCGCCGTAGTAGTGGCTTCCGTACTGATGAGCTTTACGGTGATACCGTTCGGGCCGAACGTGGTGGTGGCGGACTGGAACATCGGGCTGCTGTTTTTCCTCGCGATGTCGTCGCTCGGCGTATACAGCATTGTGCTCGGGGGATGGGCCTCCAACAACAAATACGCTTTGCTGGGCGCCATGCGCGGCGCTTCGCAGATGATCAGCTATGAGGTGTTCATGGGGCTGGCATTGATGGGCGTGGTGCTGCTCAGTGGCACGTTCAACCTGCGCGGGATCGTGGAGGCGCAGCGGGGATTGTGGTACTTTATCCCGCAGTTCCTCGGCTTCATCATCTTTCTCATTGCGGGCATCGCGGAAACGCACCGGCTGCCCTTTGATATACCGGAAGCCGAAAGCGAGCTGGTGGCGGGTTTCCACGCGGAATACTCGGGCATGAAGTTCGGCATGTTCTTTATCGGCGAATACCTCGGCATCACGCTGGTGTCGTCCATGATCGTAACGCTGTATTTCGGCGGCTGGCTGGGGCCCGCGTTTTTACCGGGCGTTATCTGGTTCGTCATAAGAACTTTTGTGTTCATATCGCTGTTCATCCTGCTGCGCGCTTCCATGCCGCGGCCGCGCTACGACCAGCTGATGGAATACGGATGGAAAGTATTGTTTCCGCTGTCGTTGCTGAACCTTCTGGCGACGGCTGCGGTGAAACTGATCCTGACAGACAATTGAAACAACGCGTATGTTCAGTTTACTCAGAAGCATGTGGCTGGTATTCCTGCACATGTTCCACAAGCGGGACACCTATCAGTACCCGGAGGAAAAAGCGCCGCTGCCCGCACGCTGGCGCGGGCGCATCGCGCTTACCCGCGACCCTGACGGCGGCGAACGCTGCGTGGGCTGCTATCTCTGCGCCGCGGCATGCCCGGTGGACTGCATCAGCCTGCAGGCCGCCGAAGCGCCTGACGGCCGGCGTTATCCCGGCTTCTTCCGCATCAACTTCTCGCGCTGCATCTTTTGCGGGTTCTGCGAAGAAGCCTGTCCTACCTACGCCATCCAGCTGCTGCCCGATTTCGAGATCGCGGAATACGACCGGCAGAACCTGGTGTATGAAAAGGAGGACCTGCTGATAGACAGCCAGGGCAAATACCCCGGCTACAATTATTACCGCGTGGCCGGCATGGCCATAGACGGGAAGAACAAAGGCGACGCCAGCAAAGAAGAACCGCCGGTGGACGTCAAAAGTCTTTTACCGTAAATATTCGCCGTATGGGACCTGCATTCTATATCGCCGGGGCAATCGCCGTGCTGTCCACCATCATGGTGATCACACGGTACAACATCATGCACGCGCTGCTGTATTTCATCGTATCGCTGCTGAGCGTGGCGGTCGTGTTTTACCTGTATGGCGCGCCGTTTATGGCCGCGCTGGAAGTGATCGTGTATGCGGGCGCCATTATGGTGCTGATCATATTTTTTGTGATGATGCTGAACCTGGGGCCGCAAACCGCCGGCGACGAAGCCCGGTGGCTTACGCCGCGCATCTGGATCGGCCCTTCCATCCTTTGTATTGTTTTACTCGCGGAACTGGTGTACCTCATCCTTCAGCCCACCGGCGCGGCGGCCGGGGATGTAATTACGGTGGACCCGAAAGCGGTAGGGAAAAGCTTGTTCGGTCCTTACATCCTGGCGGTGGAGCTTGCGGGCATGTTGCTGATGGCCGGGATCGTAGGGGCCTATCACCTGGGGAGGCAGAAGAAAAAGATATTGCATCGATTCCTTGAAAGAACAGACGTATGAATACAACCATGGAAGGGCTGGTGCTGGCCGGCATTTTATTCACGCTGGGGCTGATCAGCATCCTGATCAGGCGGAACATCATTTTTATGCTGGTGAGCGTGGAGATCATGCTGAACGCGGCAGGGCTGGCCTTTATCGTTGCGGCGGCGCGCTGGGGGCAGCCGGAAGGGCAGGTGATGTTTATGTTCATTCTCGCGATGGCCGCGGCGGAAGTGTCCGTCGGCCTTGCGCTGATCCTGCAGATCTATCACCAGCTCAAAACGCTGGACAGCGACGAGGCGAGCAAGATGAGAGGATGATCGGGCTGAACAATGACGGGTTCACCTGGCGGCGATGAGGCCAGCAAGATGCGATAACCAAGCAAAAAATATTTCCATTATGCAGTGGATCTACCTGATACCGGCTTTACCATTCCTGGGCGCGCTGATCCTGGTGCTCGCCTCGCGGCGCATCGGCAACACGGGCGTAGCCGTCATCGGCTGCTGCAGCGTGGGGCTGGCCGCGCTGGTGACCATTATCGCCGGGCTGCAATTCATGCAGGACGGATCTGCAGGGTATGTGCAGCATTTGTGGGACTGGGTAAGCGTCGGCGAGTTCCGCATCGGCATGGACCTGCGGCTCGACGCGTTGTCGCTTGCTTTCACCTTTGTGATCACCTTCGTCGGTTTTCTCATTCCTGTGTATTCCACCGGTTACATGGCGGACGATCCGGACTTCGCCCGCTTCTTCGCCTGCATGAACCTCTTTGTGGGCGCCATGCTGCTGCTGGTGCTGGGCGACAACCTGCTGTTGCTGTACTTCGGCTGGGAAGGCGTGGGTCTTTGCAGCTACCTGCTGATCGGTTTCTGGTATAAAGATCCCGCGAACGGCGCGGCGGCGCGCAAAGCGTTCATTGTTACGCGCGTGGGCGACACGGCAATGGCCATTGCTTTATTCCTGCTGGTGCAGCATACCGGCAGCTTGCAACTGGGCACGGTGCTTTCGAGAGCGCAGGAATTGTGGTCGACCGGCGACCCCACCGTTGTGCTGATCGCGTTTCTTTTATTAGGCGGCGCGGTGTGCAAAAGCGCCCAGCTGCCGCTGCAGACCTGGCTGCCCGATGCGATGGCCGGCCCTACGCCGGTGAGCGCGCTCATCCATGCCGCCACGATGGTAACGGCCGGCGTTTATCTCATAGCCCGCACGAACGTGCTGTTCGTGCTTTCTCCTTCCGCGCAGACGGCCGTTGCTGTTATCGGCGCCGTTACTGGATTGCTCGCAGGCTGGAGCGCGTTCGTGAAAACGGATAGCACGCGCGTGCTGGCGTATTCCACCATCAGCCAGAGCGGTTATCTGTTCCTCGCTCTCGGTGTGGGTGCGTGGAGTGCGGGCATTTTTCATTTTGTAACACACGCGTTTTTTAAAGCCTTATTGTTCCTCGGCGCCGGTGCGGTGATCGTAGCGCTGCATCACGAGCAGGACATGTTCAAAATGGGCGGGCTGCGGAAATCGTTGCCCGGCGTGTTCCTGGTGTTCCTTATCGGTTCCGCGTCGTTGGCGGCACTGCCTTTTGTGACATCCGGTTTTTACAGCAAAGACCAGATCGTTTGGCTGGCGGGCGCGGCCGCGAACGGCAGCGCGTTCTATTCGCTGGCCGCCATACTCGGGGCGTTCATCACCGCGGCATATACCGCGCGGATGGTGTTCCTCGTGTTTTTCGGGAATGAAAAAACGCATGTGCATCACCGGCCCGGCCCGGTGATGATGGTACCGCTGTATGTACTGGCGGTATTGTCCACGCTGGCGGGTTTTATAGAGCTGCCGCATACGGTGGGGCATGTTACTTTGCTCAGTGATTTTTTGTCGCCGGTATTGCCTGCGGTTGAAACCAGCCATGGCGGTATTGCGCTGGAATGGGGTATGCAGGGGCTTACGTTCGCTTTGTGCGTGCTGGGCATCTGGCTGGCCTGGCGGCTGCTCGCCGCGCCATTCCCTGTAGCGCTCAAACAGTTTTTGAAGAACGGATGGGGTTTCGATGCCGCGTACAATGTGTTGTTCGTGCGGCCCTTTGTACGGCTGGCAAGGATCAACAGGAAAGATGTGATCGATAAGGCGTATACCTGGCTGGCCGCCGTTACGCGCGGTTTTCACCGGATGATGTCCGCCACGCAAAACGGTATACTCCGCTGGTACGTGATGGGTATCGTGATGGGGGCGGTCATTATTCTTTCGGTGATCATCTGGCGGGAGTACGCTTTCTGACAACGATTAAAGATCATTAAACATATCTGGCCATGAGTCTACCCATATTCATATTGCTGCCTTTGCTGGGCGCGTTTGCCGCCTGGCTTGCATCGGCGGTGAACAAAACATTGCCGCGCTGGGTGGCCCTGCTGGTGATGCTCGCCGGGCTGGCGCTCTCCGCCGGTATGTGGTGGCAGGTGCAAAACGATGTGTACCTCACCGGGGACCATTGGCTGCAAACCTACGAGCTGCCCTGGATGCCGCGTTTCGGCATCAGCTTTTCACTGGCGCTCGATGGGCTGAGCCTGCTCATGCTCGTGCTCACGTTCTTTCTCGGCGCGTTGTCGGTGATGGTATCATGGAACGAGATAAAAGAACGCAGCGGCTTTTTCCATTTCAATTTGTTGTTTGTTATCGGTGGCATTACGGGCGTATTTCTCACGATGGACCTTTTCCTGTTTTATTTTTTCTGGGAAGTGATGCTCATTCCCATGTACTTCCTGATCGGCATCTGGGGGCATGGGAACAGGGTGTACGCCGCGTTCAAGTTCTTTCTTTTTACGCAGGCGGGCGGGCTGCTGATGCTGCTGTCGATACTCGGGATGTATTTTATCCATCATGATTCCACCGGCACTTTTACGTTTTCTTATTTCGCTTTGCTCAATACGCCAATGGCCGTGGAAACGGGCCGTTGGCTGATGCTGGGTTTCCTGCTGGCGTTTATCGTCAAGCTGCCCGCATTTCCTTTCCACACCTGGCTGCCTGACGCGCATACCGAAGCGCCCACGGCGGGTTCCGTGATACTCGCGGGGCTGCTGCTCAAAACGGGGGCTTACGGCATTTTGCGTTTTGTGATCCCGCTGTTCCCGGAAGCATCGCATTTCTTCGCACCCTGGGTAATGCTGCTGGGCGCCATCGGCATATTGTACGGCGGCAAGCTCGCGTATGCGCAAACCGATTTTAAAAGGCTGGTGGCCTACACCAGCGTGAGCCATATGGGATTTGTGCTGGTGGGCGCTTTTGCGTTCAACACGCTGGCCTACCAGGGCGTGGTGATGCAGATGATCACCCACGGCATCAGCACGGGCGCATTGTTCATGATCGCGGGCTCGCTGTATGAACGGCTGCACACGCGCGAGCTGGAGCAGATGGGCGGCTTGTGGCCGGCTTTGCCAAAGATGGGCGTAGTAACGATGGTGTTTGTGATGGCATCGCTGGGTTTGCCGGGGCTGGGCAATTTTATCGCGGAATTCCTGGTGCTGGCGGGCAGCTGGCAGGCCGCGCCCTGGATCACGGTTGCCGCTACCATCGGGCTGGTGATCGCAACGATATACAGCCTGCGCATCATGCAGAAAGTCTTTTTCGGCACGTCGCAGCGCGAATACAGGCTGCCCGACCTGAGCCTGCGTGAAATGCTGATGATGGTACCGCTCGTGGCGGCCATCATCTGGCTGGGCCTGTACCCTAAACCGGTGATCGACGTGGCGCAAAAAGCGATGCCTGCCGTAGCGGTCCATTCAACGAAATAAAAACAAAAGGTATGTCTGCATCCGATCTCTTCAGTTTATTGCCCCTGCTCATCATCAGCGGGGCGGCGGTGATTGCGATATTGCTGGTGGCCATACGGCGCAACCACCGTGTGATGCATGCCTTTACGGTATTTGCTTTTATCTGCGCACTGGCGGCCCTGTATTTCCAGCCTTACGCGGCGCCGTACGTGGTGGGGCCGCTGTTCGTGGTGGATGCGTTCGCATTGTTCAATACCGGGCTTATTTTGCTGGCGGGTCTCAGCGTGCTGTTCCTTTCGTACAGCTACTTCGAGCAGCGCGAAGAACGCAAGGAGGAATATTATATCCTTTTGCTGCTGGCCACGGTGGGCGGCATGGTGCTGGTGATCAGCCAGCATTTTATTTCGCTGTTCCTCGGGCTGGAAACCATGAGCATCAGCCTGTACGGTCTCATCGCTTACCTGCGCGCCCGCGAACGGTCGGACGAAGCGGGCATCAAGTATCTTTTGCTGGCGGCGCTTTCCTCTGCTTTTCTTTTGTTCGGCATGGCGCTGGTGTATGCGGAATGCGGGAAGATGGATTTTTCCGGCATCGGCGCTTACCTTGAAACGATAGATACCGCACCGGTTGCCGTAGTGGCCGGTTTCGGGCTGATGCTGATTGGCGTCGGCTTCAAGCTGGGCATTGTGCCTTTCCATATGTGGGCACCGGATATTTACGAAGGCTCGCCGCTGCCCGTGGCGGCGTATATCGCCACGGTGTCCAAGGGCAGCATGCTGGTGCTGCTGATGCGTTTTTACCGGGACATTAACGGATACGAATACACGATATTGTGGTGGGTGTTTGCCATCATTGCCATGGCGAGCATGTTCGCGGGCAACTGGCTGGCGCTGCTGCAGCAGAACGTGAAGCGGCTGCTGGCCTATTCTTCGATCGCGCATATGGGGTATATACTGATCGCGTTTTTGGCGGGGCAGGAAGCGGGGCAGGAGGCGGTGATGTTTTACCTCGTGGCCTACGTGATCACGAGCATCGGCGCGTTCGGCGTGCTGGCTTTGATGTCGGATGAAAAGAACGATGCGGAGGTGCTGCAGGACTTCAGCGGGCTTTTCTGGCGGCAGCCCTGGCTGGCGGCCATTTTTACGGGTATGCTGCTGTCGCTGGCGGGCATACCGCTTACGGCCGGCTTTATCGGGAAATTTTACATAGTGGCGGCCGGCGTGGATTCGGAATTGTGGCTGCTGCTGGTGCTGCTGGTGGTGAACAGCGTGATCGGCCTTTTCTATTATATCCGTCTTGTAGCGATTATGTTCCAGCCGCTGCCGGGGCCGGTGGTACGCAAACGGATGCCGTTTTTCGGCATCGCCGCACTGTCCGCGCTGATGGTGCTGTTGCTTTGGCTGGGAGTTTACCCTTCGGCGCTGATCGCGGTGATCAGGAATATGATGCTGACCATGGGCTGAACAGCATGCACTCTTCATATATACGTGCCCGTTCCGGTGAACGGGCTTTTTTATGTCCGCTTCCGGACAATTCCGTTGCCGCCTGCCCCTCGTCCGCTTTTTCCCGCCATTTGTCCTAAATATGCCCTCACGCCTGGCCGTTCGAACAGCATTTTCCATAATTTGCACCATTGCCAATTTTAATTTACAACCCAACACTGCTTATGATCATTCGACTTTTAAAACTATCCGGCTGGGCGCTGCTGACCGCCGGCACGCTGACGGCCCGTGCGCAGGTGGAGACCAAACTGCTCCGCAATCCCGCCGTCAGCGAAAAACACATCGCCTTCATGTATGCCGGGGACATCTGGCTGGCCGGCCGCGACGGCTCTTCGCCCACACGCCTTACCGTAAATCCCGCCTTTGAGCAGGACCCCTACTTTTCCCCGGACGGGAAATGGATCGCCTTTACCGGCAACTACGACGGTAATTACGACGTGTACGTGATACCCGTTGAAGGCGGCGATCCGCAACGCGTTACCCATCATCCTGCCCGGGACCTCGTGCGCGGCTGGATCGGCAACGACCGCATCCTTTTCGCGTCCGGCGCTACATCGCCTACGATGCGCACCACGCAGCTGTTTTCCGTAAGCATCAAAGGCGGCCTGCCGCAGGTGCATGCAAAAATACCGGAAGCCACGCAGGGCGCGGTGTCGGCAGACGGGAAGTTCACCGCCTATATCAAAAATCCCGACCCGACGGAAGGCAGCACCAGCACCTGGCGCCCGTTCAAACGTTACCGGGGCGGATATATGCCAAAGATCTGGATCTTCAATAACGTCACCACGCAGATCGAGGAAATACCCGCGGC
>JBQCFV010000249.1:0-8423 GCA_051958695.1 Chitinophaga sp.
TCCCGCCACGGGCAATAAATGGCTGCTGACTGAATTATTGCGCAAAGAATGGGGCTTCAAAGGTTTTGTGGTCACGGATTACACGTCCATCAACGAAATGATCGCGCACGGCGTTGTGAAGAACGAGTACGAGGCTGCGGAGCTGGCGCTGAAAGCCGGTGTGGATATGGATATGCAGGGCGGCGCATTCGCTACGCAGCTCAAAAAACTGGTGAGCGATAAAAAGATCAGCATAAAGCAGATAGACGAAGCGGTGTACCGCGTGCTGGAAGCAAACGACACGCTCGGATTGTTCGAAGACCCGTACCGCGGCGCCGATTCGGCGAAGGCAAGAGAAGTGATCATGAGCGGGGAAAAGCTGAAAGCCGCGCGTGAGATCGCGCAGCGCTCCATCGTATTGCTAAAAAATGAAGGTAACCTGCTGCCGCTCAAACCGCAGGGAAACATTGCGCTGATAGGCCCGTTGGGCGATTCGCAGAAAGACATGATCGGCAACTGGTCCGCCGCAGGCGATTATAAAAAAGCCGTTACGCTGCTGCAAGGGTTGAAAGCAAGAAACCTCAACGTAACGTATGCGCAGGGCGCGAATGTGACGGACGACAGCGTGCTGCTCGGCAAGCTCAACATCCCGGCGGGCAATGCGGAAACGATGCTGCACGAAGCGGTTGATCTGGCGCAGCGCTCGGACGTTGTGATACTCGCGCTCGGCGAAAGCCAGGGAATGAGCGGCGAAGCAGCCAGCCGCTCGTACATTGGTATTCCCGCCAGCCAGAAGCGCCTCATGGAAGCCGTGCTCAACACGGGCAAACCCGTAGTGCTGGTGCTGATGAACGGCAGGCCGCTGACGCTGGAATGGGAGGACGCGCATGTGCCCGCCATCCTCGAAACCTGGTTCCTCGGCACCGAAGCAGGCAACGCGATCGCAGACGTGCTGTTTGGAGATTACAATCCCTCCGGCAAGCTCACCATGACGTTCCCCCGCAATACCGGCCAGATACCGGTCTACTACAACCACAAGAACACCGGCCGCCCGCTCGATCCCAACAACAAATACACCTCCAAATACCTCGATGTGAGCAACGAGTCGCTGTATCCTTTCGGTTACGGTCTCAGCTATACGAAATTCAACTACAGCGATATCCGCCTCAATAAAAACACGATCAACGCCAGCGAAAGACTGCAAGTGACCATAACCATTTCCAACGATGGCGATTACGATGGCGAAGAAGTAGTGCAGCTGTACATCCGCGATGTAACGGCCAGCGTAAACAGGCCGCTGAAAGAACTGAGAGGGTTTAAAAAATTCTTCCTCAAAAAAGGCATGAAAGAAGAAGTGACCTTTACGATCAGTGTGGAAGACCTGAAATTTTACGACCGCGACATGAAATACACCTGGGAGCCCGGTGAGTTCAGGGTAATGGTAGGGCCGAATAGCCGCGATGTGAAGGAAGCGGTATTCAACGTGGTCAAATAATTTTCCGGTCAGGCAAAACAAAAGGCGATCGACAATGACCGCCTTCAATACGAATTTCAGGACACCGCAGCACCCTTAATACAACAGTTTCCGCAACAATTCCGGTTGCACGATCCTGATCCGCGTGCCCTGCATCTCGATCAGCTTCTCCGATTTAAAATCGCTCAGCGTACGGATCAGCGATTCGGTGGCAGTACCTACGAACCGTGCGATATCGTCGCGGGAAAGCTCTATCAGCGCATCGGGCTGCTGCTCCAGGTGCAGCTTGTCGTGGATCGCCAGCAGGCCGTTGGCCACGCGTTTGCGGAGCGAATCGTACGCCAGCTGCAGCAGGCGGTCTTCCTTTTCCTTTACTTCCATCGCAATGCGTTTGATGAAAGTGCGCGCCACGCTGATGTCGTTGAGCAGCTGCTCGAGGAACACTTCCTTTGGTATCTGCACCAGCTCCGTATGTTCGAGCGCCTCGGCGTTCTCGTCGTAGGTATGGTCTTCCAGCAGGGGAACGTACCCGAAATAATCGCCCGTGCCGAACAGGTTGGTGATGTATTCCTTGCCGTCGTCGTTCATGCGGTAGGCTTTTACTTTACCGCTTTTTACGTAGTAAAGGAACTGCGGGTGCTTGCCTTCGCGGTAAACCGGCTGTTTTTTGGAGTACTGCATCACGTCGTAAGCGTCCAGGTTGAGCTGCAGCAGCCCGGATGCCTGCCAGTCCTGTAATATGCTGCCGATGGACTGGGTGCGCGCGGCGGCGAATTTTTCTTCGAGGAACTGTTGTTTTTTCAACCGCGTTTCAACGGCGGTGAGCAGCTCCACGTCTTCGAACGGTTTGGTGATATAATCGTCCGCGCCCATTTCCATGCCTTTCCTGAAGTCGCTGCGGTCGGTTTTGGCGGTTACGAATATAAAGGGGATGTGCTCGGTCTCGGGATATTTGCGGAGCATGTGCAACACGCCGTAGCCGTCGAGCTCGGGCATCATGATGTCGCACACGATCAGGTCGGGCCGCTGTTCGCGCGCCATTTCTATCGCCTGTTTGCCGTTTTCCGCTTCCAGTGCGTTGTAACCGGCCAGCGTAAGTATTTCCGCAACGTTCTCGCGGATGCCGGGATGATCGTCTACTACCAGGATAGTGGCTGTCATATGGTCTGTTGATTTGGGAAGTTGAGAATGATCTTGGTGCCTTTGTTCAGCTCGCTTTCAACGCTGATCTGCCCGTGCAGCATGTCCACATACCTTTTCACGATGTGCAGCCCAAGGCCCGTGCCCTGGATGTTGGTCACGTTGCGGCCGCGGAAAAAGCTGCTGAAAAGATAGGCTTTGTCTTCCTCCGGTATGCCCATCCCATGGTCCTGCACGATGGCGTGGATGTGCCCGTCCTTTTCCCATACTTTCCAGTGAATGGCGCTTCCTTCCGGCGAAAACTTCGACGCGTTGGTGAGCAGGTTCACAAAGATATGTTTCAGCAGTCTTTTGTCAGACATTACGTTCAGCTCCGCCTGCACGTCCGCATCCAGCATCTGCCCGGGTTTGAGCAGGCCCTGCACTTCTTCGGCGGTTTCGTGGGAGAAGTTGTACATGGAAATGTTTTCGGGATGGACATGTATTTTCCCTTCTTCTATGCGGCCGAGCGAAAGAAAATCTTCCAGCAGCTCGTTGAGGTGTATCACGGAATCGCGGATCTTCAGCACGTGTTTTTCGCGGCGCGGCTGATCGTCGGACGAAGGGTATTTGCCGATCAGCGCGGCGCTGGAAAGAATGGCGCTCAGCGGCGTTCTGAACTCGTGCGAGGCCATGGACACAAAGCGGGATTTGATCTCGCTGAGCTCTTTTTCTTTTTCGAGCGCTTCTTTCAGTTCCGCCTGCGATGAGGCGAGATGCGAAAGGGCCAGCTCGAGGTTGGCCGTTCTTTTTTCCACTTCCTTTTCCAGCGCCTGGTTCAGCTCCTGCATGGTGCGGTACAGCCGTTTGAGGAACAATACCAGCAGCGTAGAGCTGATCACAAGGATAAGCGAAAAGAAGTGCTCGATGAATACTTCCGAAAGGTTCGGGTTCTTATGCGGAAGACAGGCGATCACCACTACCAGTACGGTACAGGCGATGCCCATAAAACGGGTGGGCGCGTCTTTTTTGATGAATATGGTCAACAGGATGGCGTTGATGAGGCCGCCGTCGAAAAAGTTGTAATCGGGCCGCCACACCAGCAGGCATGCTGTTACAAGCATGATAAAGATGGAAATAACAAGCGTTTGCCGCTGGCCGAAGTGGAACATGGTATGTTTTTGCGTTAAACGCAAAGATAACGATTGGGGCCCTACTTGCAGGCAGACCTGACGAAAGTCACTATTACGGCGGGATCTTTGAGGCTATGCGGATGATGTTTCACGCCGGGCTTGCGTATTACCTGTATCCTTCCGCCGGCGGCCAGCACTTTTTTCTCGAACAAGTCCGTGTTTTCGCTGATGGGCACCAGCTCGTCCGCATCGCCGCAGATGTGCAGCATGGGGTAGCCGCCTTTTACGATCTCCGGCACGAGGTCCAGCGGGTTGCCTTTGAATTGCCGGGCTTCCGCGTCAGCGCTATAGCCAAAATCTTTTTTGAAAGTTTCCCATACTTCGGGGCTTCCCGGTCCCTTGCCTTCGCCCAGCGGCCAGCTGCGGATGTCCAGCACGGGCGCGTCCGCGTATACGCAGGCTACGCGCTCGGGGTATCGTACGGCCCAGCGGTAAGCGTAAAAACCGCCGCGGCTCATGCCGAACATCGCGGCTTTTTGATGGAGACCGGCTTTTTGCAGCTGCCGGTAAAAACGGTCCCAGATGCCGAGGGCTTCGTCGTTGGCGAACATTTCGGCCACATCGCAAAACACGACGTGGTACCCGAGTGCGAGCAATGCGCTGTCAGACTGCGGCTCATGCCCCCAGAACCGCGTGCGCCACACCCAGGGCCTGCCTTCGGCCGCTTCGCCTTTTGGTACCGCCACGCGGGCTTTGCGTCCTTCGAACTGCCCTTCGTAACAGGTGAAGCCGTGGAAGTCCGTCACGGAATCAAGAAAGGGCAGCGGGCTTTTTGTATCCTGCGCGTGCAGGGCGTTTCCAGCCAGGAGAAAAAGGAGCAGCAGTATGCGTTTCATTTACGTAAAGTACGATAAATACTTTCGATTCGAAAGACAGCCGGTATACGATCGTTATCCCCCAGGAATGTTTTGTTGCAGCATGGCTGATTACAGGCCGGTGGCCGCCGTAGTCTGATCCACATACACCATCCAGTCAAACAGGCTTTCCAGCTTCAGCGGCTCCGTGAACTGTTCCGCGGCGGCAACGGAACCGATCATTCGCAGTTTTCCTTCCAGCGGCAATTGATGGGTGGAAAAGCAGCATACCGGCAGCCCGGCGTTCCGTAATTGCAGCTCGATGCTTCCCGGTACAGGCGGTACGAGCGAGTGGTCCGCTTTCATAACGTATTTTTCCGTCCTGGCGCGGTACAGGCCGGAACCGGCGCTGAAACCAAGGTTCTGGTAAAGATCCCCGTAGTGTTTTTTCAGATGCCCGCCGAGGGTCGTATATCCTTCTTTCAGGGCGCCGTGCCAGTTGCCTACATGCCCGTTGTGCGCCCAAAGCATGATCTTTTCACCGGCGTGTTGCGTTTCGGTCCGCTGCACGTTCATTGCCATCATGGAATCGCGGATATTGATGGCGTATTGCCAGTCTTTCGCCGTGAATTGCCGCAACCCGGCGTGCACATTCTGCAGGTACCATACGGTCTGCTCCCATTCACTTTCAGGGAAACCGGCGGGCCTTGCAGGCATATGTGCCACGATGCTGTCCGCGATCATTTTTGTTTCGATGTAAGCCTGCCAAGCGGAATCGTTTTCGGGCGCAGTGTATTCCGTAAGCGGGAGAAAACCTTTAAAATCATATTTGCCTGTCGCTTCTCGGATGCCTCTCACGAAAGCGTCCAGCTGCTGGCAGTCGAAGCCTGCGAAGGTGAGCCGGTTGCCGTGTTTTGTATTGTAATCACGCATCCATTCGATCAGATCGAGCAGTTCTTTTACCTGGAACACGTCGTGAAATTCGTTTTTCAGAATGGCTTCAGGATCGCCTTTGCCGGTGGTAATATATTGCTGGATAAGCGACGCGCCGTAAGGGCCGTCTTCTATCGCGAACACGGTATAACCCATTTCCTGAACGAGGAAACGGAACAGGCGGTGTTTGAACGTAAAAAATTCATGCGTGCCGTGCGTGCCTTCACCGGCGCCGAGGATGCGTGCGTTGGCGAGACCGGTTTTCAGTGGCGCCAGGTCGTTGAACGTATCGTTGGGCGTTGTTGTGGACAAGGGGATGAGTTGCCGGGAAATGTTCGCCGGTGCTGCGTTTGAAGCGGGCAGCCGAAACGCGGGTTGTTGAGCGAAGGATGCGGAAAATAAAAGACATAACAATGCCGTTAACGGCAGGAAGCGTCGTTTCATAAGGAGTTTTTTTAAAAGAGAAATGATTCAGACGTTGCGTTGTCCGGGCTTGACAAATCCGTTTTGCAAAGCTCGTGGGAGCACCGCTGCGATGTCGTGCTTGTCAGATGCGTTTTAAAGAATTGACAGGAAGCATCGTTTTAAAGTGTTTCACAAAGCTCGCGGAGACGCCGTTTCAGATGCCGCGCAACTCGCGGAACAGCATCGATTGCCGCCGCGACAGTGGGATGCGGCTGCCGTCCGTGAGTTGCAGCTCCAGCAGGGAATTGTCCAGCACGCTGATCTGCTGTACATGATCGAGGTTGACGATGTGCCTGCGGCTGGCGCGGAAAAAATGTTTCGGGTCGAGGCGCGGCTCCAGCGAATTAAGGCTGCGTGCCAGCAGGGGCGTATGTTTGCCAAAACACAACTTCACATAATTACCCGCGGATTCCATCAGCCGGATGTCGGACAACGGGACGAACCAGCAGCGCTCGCCGTCTTTTACGAATATTTTTTCACGAACGTCCAGGTAGGTGGAAGAGGGGGCGGATGAAACGGTGGTTTCCAATCTGTCCAGGCTTTCCGCGAGCCGTTTTTCCGTAACGGGCTTTAACAGGTAATCCAGCGCGTTCACCTCGAAAGCCCTGATGGCATAGGCGTCGTAAGCGGTGGTGAAGATCACTTGGGGGACGGTTTCCAACTGTTCCAGCAACGCGAAGCCGTTGGCTTCCGGCATTTCGATGTCGAGAAAGATCACCTGCGGGCGCAGTTTTTCAAGCAATGCCAATGCTTCGGCCACGTTGGCCGCTTCGCCGGTAACTTTCACCTGCGGGAATTTTTCAAGCACGGCGCGAAGGTCTTTCCGCGCCAGCCTTTCATCGTCTATAATCACTGCTTCGATCATGCGGCGGGTAATTTTACGGTGGCGCAAACGGTTTGCTGCGCGGTATTGTGAAGGGTGAAACCGGCTTTGTTCCCATACAGCAGCGCAAGCCGTTTAACCGTGCCCTCTATGCCGAACCCGGTGCCGGTCACGGTTTCCGCGAGCTGCCCGGTGTTTTCCACGCGGAGCACGAACAGCCTGCCTTCCAGCGCCGCGGTGATCCTGATCTCCCCGCCGGCCGCCAAACGCGAGATGCCGTGCTTGATGGCATTTTCCACCAGCGTTTGCAGCAGCATCGGCGGCATCGCCTGCTGGTGCAGCTGCGGGTCGACCGTATAATGCACGCGCAACCGCTCTTCAAACCGGATCTTTTCTATCGCGAGATAATGCTGCACCACTTCCAGCTCCTTGCCGAAAGGGATCAGCTGCTGATGGCCGGAGATCATCGCGCTGCGCAATACTTCCGCCAGCTCGCCCACGGCCTGCTGCGCCCGCTCCGGGTTTTCGCCGATCAGGCTGCGGATGCTGCTGAGCGCGTTAAAAAGAAAATGCGGGTTGAGCTTTGTTTTGAGGTTGTCCAGCTCGGCCTGTTTGAGCCGGTTCTCGTTTTCCAGCTCGATGCGGCGGAAGCGGCCATGCAAAAGACTGAAATACACGATCACCCATCCCCATACGACAATGTGCCAGAGGCACCACATCGCGGCAAAGATCATCCCGAGGATGATGGAGCCTTTCATGCCCTGAAGCTCGTTTTTGTCCATCGACTTGTAAAGCGATGAAAAGAACGCGTTCCACCCGCCTTCTTCAATGATAGCCTGCCCCGTCATCATCAGCACGATCAGCAGGGAGGTAAGGCTTACCGCGCCCCATACTTTCAGGAATACCGCGCCGAGGCGGTAACGCTGGAGCTGTTGCCTGCGCAGGTAGAGGTACAGCAGGTGCGTGGCGAATATGCCGATGGCGAAGGCGCTGTAAAAGTCCTTGTCGGTAAACACATCTGTCCTGAACGCAAAACCTTCCCCCGCGCGGATATTATTCCAGAGGTAGGTGAAAAGGCCCCATCCTCCCAATTGACATGCCCAGTATCTGTACCTGATCTTCATAAAGGCAAATCTATACGTTCGCGGGAAACAAAAGCCGGGAAATTGAATGAACGGAAGATCGGGGCGGCGGGTGGAGGATTTTGGGGGAGGAAATTCAACGCAATGCGTACCTCCCGTCCTTCACCGTCTCAAACTCCACGATACGCTCATTCTTTGCCACCTTCGCTACCACACGGCCATTAGCGCCGATAACAGACTTCCCCGCCGGCAGCAGCACACGGCACACGCCGCCTTTCTGGGAGAGAATGGAAGCCTGCGTAACCGCGCCTTTCTCCCAGCGCATATCCACTACGAACGCGCCACGCGCATGCAGCCCTTTTACAGCGCCCTGCTGCCATCCGGCGGCGGAAGGCAATGCGGGCAGCATCCTGATCACGGAAGTATCGCCGTGGCTTTGCAGCAGCATTTCCGCAATGCCCGCTGCCCCGCCGAAGTTGCCGTCTATCTGGAAGGGCGGGTGCGCATCGAAGAGGTTCGCGTAAGAGCCTCCGCTGTTGTCGCCCACGCTGATGGAATCGA